>NZ_CAJXIP010000112.1 GCF_913054395.1 uncultured Roseovarius sp. | reverse complement strand
TTGGCGAAGATCAGGCCCGCTATCTGGTCGCCTGTAACTTTGACCAGGCCGAAGCCCTGCTGCTAGAGGCTGGTCAGGCTGGCGTTCCAATCGCCACAGTTGGTCGTTTTACCGGCGACGTGGTCAAATTCGGCGCATCAGAGGCCTCTCTGGAAGAACTGGCCGCTATCTATCGCAGCAGCTTTGCCGCATCGGTCGCCTAATAGGCATCCATTGCAATCGATATTGAACCGACCCTCACTTTGTGTCGGTCGGTTCTTCCTCTTGCAGCCCTGCCCCTGCGCATCTACATCATAGACAAAGAGACAGGAGACGACCCCAATGGCCATGCTAGCCTCAGACATCGAAGCGCTGATCCGCGAGAGCTTCCCCGATGCCAAGATCACCGTACAGGGTGACGACGGCGTGCATTTTTCGGCCGAGGTGATCGATGAAAGCTTTCGCGGGCTGAACCGCGTTCAGCAACAGCGAGCCGTTTACGCCGCCCTCAAGGGCAAGATGGACGGGCCGAATGGCGTGATCCATGCGCTTGCCCTGACCACCAAAGCGCCCGATTAGGGGCTTGCCACTTTTCTCCCGCTTCGCTGAGGCGGCCCGATGACAAGGACGTTCCAAATGACTGATGCAAAGACCCGGATCGAAGAAACCGTAAAAGCCAATGACGTCGTGCTTTACATGAAAGGCACCAAGGACATGCCGCAATGCGGATTCTCGTCGCGCGTTGCCGGTGTTCTCAACTTCATGGGGGTGGAGTATGCCGATGTGAACGTCCTCGCCGACGAGGCGATCCGCCAGGGCGTCAAGGATTATTCCGACTGGCCCACCGTGCCGCAGCTTTACGTCAAAGGCGAATTTGTCGGCGGCTGTGACATCATCACGGAAATGACCCTCTCGGGCGAGCTTGACGACCTGTTCGAGAAATCCGGCGTCGCGTTTGACAAAGAGGCCGCCGACAAGATCCGCGAAGCCAACGCCTGATAGTCACCAGGCTTTCCCGACCCCGCATACAAGGCGGCCCCCCGGAAGAGGTGGCCGCCTTATTCTTTGCGCCGGGTCCACCCCCAGAGGCAGAGCATCTCCATCGCCACATGTGCCCCGGCAATCGCCGTGGCGCCCGTCGTGTCATAGGCCGGAGAGACCTCGACCACATCGCCCCCGACAAGGGTGATGCCCGCAAGGTCGCGCAGGATGATTGCCGCTTGCGCCGTACTTAGCCCGCCCCAGACCGGCGTGCCGGTTCCCGGCGCGAAGGCCGGATCAAGGCAGTCGATATCGAAGGTCATGTAAACATTAGCATCGCCTACTACCTTCTTGATTTTACGTGCTGTTTTTTCCGGCCCATCCGAATGGACCGCACGCGCGTCAATGGTGGTGATACCCAATGTATCCGGGTTCTCAGTCCGAATACCGACCTGAACCGAGCGCGTGGGATCAATCAGCCCCATCTTGACCGCCTTGTAAAACATCGTGCCGTGATCGACCCGATCCATATCATCATCGACCCAGGTGTCGGAATGGGCATCGAATTGCACCAGGGCCAGCGGCCCGAACTTTTCCGCGTAAGCCTTTAGAATCGGGAAGGAAATGTAGTGATCCCCCCCAATGGAAATGCTCGCGGCACCCCCATCGAGAATACCACGGATATGATTCGTCAGGGCGCCGGGAAAGGCAGGCACATTGGCATAATCAAATGCCAGATCGCCATAATCGACGATATTCAGCGCACTCAACGGATCGTAGCCGCCCCAGCCATAGGGCGGATCGAACACCTGCAATGCACTTGCCTCGCGGATCGCGCGCGGGCCAAGCCGCGTGCCGGGGCGATTGGTGACGCCTTGATCAAAGGGCACTCCGGTGATTGCCACATCGACGCCGTTTAATTCCTTGCTATAACGTCGCCGGGCAAAGGAGGTGGCACCGCCAAAGGTGTTCTCAAAACTCAATCCACGCAAGCTTTGCCTTGTAAACGCCTGATCAACTTGTGTTTTCGCATCTTCAAGTGCCATCATATCATCCTTCTTGTCCGACCGGGTCCAGCGGTTGCGCCCGCTCGACCAGGCGCGCAAAAAACGAAGCGCCCACGGGGGCGACCGCGTCATTGAAATCAAATCCGGGGTGATGCAGGCCGGGACCCTCACCTTGCCCGAGAAACAGATAAGAGCCGGGGCGTGCCTCAAGCATATACGAGAAATCCTCGGCCCCCATTTCGCGCGGCCGGTCCTCGATCACCGCGTCGTCGCCAACGACATCGCGCGCCACCTCCGCCGCGAACCTTGTCTTTTCGTCGTCATTACGGGTCGCAGGATAGCCAAGCTCGATCCGGACCTCGGCGCGCACCCCGTAAGAGGCCGCCTGCCCCTCGGCCACCTCGTGCAGGCGGCGATGCACCATCTGCTGGACTTCGGGGGTAAAGGTGCGGATCGTGGCGTTGATATAGGCGGTCTCGGGGATCACGTTATCAACGCTGCCGGTGTGGATCTGCGTGACCGAAATCACCAGATCATCCAGCGGATTTCGGTTGCGGCTTACAATGGTCTGGATCGCCTGCACGATACCCACCGCCGCGACCACCGGATCACGGGTTTCGTGCGGCATGGCGCCATGGCCACCTTGCCCGATCACCTCGATGTGCAGCGTATCCACCGCCGCCATGATCGGCCCCGGCGTGGTTTCAAACCTGCCCGCAGGCACACCCGGCAGGGTATGCAGGGCATAGACCTGATCAATACCGAAACGCTCCATGATGCCCTCTTCGACCATCACCTGACCGCCGCCCGGCCCCTCTTCGGCAGGCTGAAAGATAAGCGCGACGCGACCTGCGAAGTTGCGGGTCTCGGCAAGATAGCGTGCCGCGCCAAGCAACATCGTGGTGTGCCCGTCGTGGCCGCAGGCATGCATCCTGCCCGCCCGTTTCGAGGCCCACACGGCGCCGGTCGTCTCGTGGATCGGCAGGGCGTCCATATCCGCGCGCAAGCCGATACAGGGCCCCGCGCCACGCCCCTCGATCACCGCCACCACGCCCGAGGTGGCAATGCCCTCTTCGATCTGCGTAACGCCAAAGTCGCGCAACCGCTCGGCCACAAAGCGCGCCGTATCGTGACAGTCAAAGCCCAATTCCGGGGTTTCATGCAAATGTCGGCGCCAGGCAGTCATGTCATCGGCAAAGCCGGCAATGCGATTGATCACGGCCATCTCTGGACATCCTTTTGCTCACACGTCAGGGTCCACTCAATCCCAAAGACGAGAGCACCGCAATGCCTGATGACACCCTTATTCGCGACCCCAAAGGCGGCCTGCCACGGCTGATTGACATCATGCGCGCCCTGCGCGACCCGACAACGGGCTGCCCATGGGACATCGAACAGGATTTCGCCAGCATCGCGCCCTATACGATCGAAGAGGCCTATGAGGTCGCCGATGCAATCGAGCGCGGGGAATGGGGCGAATTGCGCGGCGAGCTTGGGGATCTGCTGTTGCAGGTGATCTTTCACGCACAGATCGCCGAAGATCGCGGCTTGTTTGATGTCCATGACGTGGCCAACGCGATTTCCGACAAAATGGTCGCCCGCCACCCTCATGTGTTTGGCTCCGACTCCCGCGACAAAACCGCCGAACAGCAAACCCGCGACTGGGAGGCGATCAAAGCGGTCGAGCGCGCGGCTCAGTCCCAGACCGGGACATTGGATGGCGTGGCCCAGGGGCTGCCGGCGCTATTGCGGGCGGTCAAGCTGCAAAAACGCGCCGCGCGGGTGGGCTTTGACTGGCCCGACGTCGGTCAGGTGCTCGACAAGATCGCCGAAGAGGTTGGCGAACTGCAGGAGGCCGCCGCCGACCTGCCGCAGGACAAGATCGAGGAAGAATTCGGCGACCTGCTTTTCGTGATGGCCAATCTGGCCCGGCATATGAACCTTTGCCCCGAGGCCGCCCTGCGCGGCGCCAATGCCAAATTCACCCGCCGCTTTGGCCGGATCGAGGCGCTTTTGGCCGAGCAGGGCAAAACCCCGGAGCAGTCTGACCTTGCGGAGATGGACACGCTCTGGGATCGCGCCAAGACGGAAGAGCGCCGATAGACGGCGGGCACCTCGCCTGCCGCCCATTCAGGAGCCTCCGGCGGGGATATTTGAAGCAAGAAGAAGATAAAGCGCGTCGCCCTGACTTCTTCTTGCTCTAAATATCCAAATCCAGCCGGTTCAACAGCTGCGACATCACAGGTTACGCGAGCGCGTCGTTACAGCGCTTGCAGGTACCGGGATGAGCGTGACGGCCCACATCGGGCAGGATTTTCCAGCAGCGCTGGCATTTCTCTCCGTCTGCGCGCTCGAACACCACTGTGACGCCTTCCACCTCGGGAAGCCGGAAAGCCTCCGCGGGGGCCGGGTCGCCGGTGAGCTGGATGTCGGAGGTAATGCAGACATCCTCGAAATTCACCGATTTCAGCGCCGCGAGCATATCTGCCTCGCGGACATGAACCACCGGAGCGGCCTCCAGGCTGGCGCCGATCACCTTGTCGGTGCGCTGCACCTCGAGGGCTGCGGTGACCACGCGGCGCGCGGCGCGCACATGCGACCATTTGTCCGCCAGGTCAGTGTCAAGCCAGGCGGCGGGCGTGTCGGGAATATCGGTCAGGTGCACCGAGCTTTCTTCGCCGGGGAACCGTTCCAACCAGACCTCTTCCATGGTGAAGACCAACACTGGCGCGAGCCATGTGGTGAGGCGGTGGAACAGCAGGTCAAGCACCGTGCGTGCCGCGCGGCGGCGCGCGGTGTCTCCGTCGCAATAGAGCGCATCCTTGCGAATATCGAAGTAGAACGCACTCAGCTCGATCGTTGCAAAGTTGAATATCTGCTGGAAAACACCCTGGAAATCATAGGCTTGATAGCCGCTCTTCACCTTCTGGTCGAGATCAGCGAGGCGATGCAGCACCCAGCGTTCCAACTCGGGCATATCCGCGGCTTCAACTCGGTCGGATTCGTCGAAATGTGCCAGGGCGCCCAGCATGAAGCGCATCGTGTTGCGCAACCGTCGATAGCTGTCGGCGACGCCTTTCAGGATCTCCGGCCCGATCCGGAGATCGGCGGTGTAATCGGCCTGCGCCACCCAGAGACGCAGGATATCGGCGCCATATTGCCTGGTCACATCCTCGGGCGAGACGGTATTGCCGACGGATTTGGACATCTTGTTGCCCTTCTCGTCGAGCGTGAACCCATGCGTCAGCACCCCACGATAGGGCGCGTGGCCGATGGTGCCGCAGGCCTGAAGCATCGAGGAATGAAACCAGCCGCGATGCTGGTCGGTGCCCTCAAGGTAAAGATCGGCCATGCCGTCCTCGGAGCCATCCGCGCGGTCGCGCAGCACGAAGGCGTGAGTCGAGCCAGAATCGAACCACACATCGAGGATGTCATCGACCTTGTCCCATTGATCGGCGTCATGATCGTTGCCAAGGAAGCGCTCCTTGGCGCCGGGTTTATACCAGGCATCCGCGCCCTCGGCCTCAAACGCTGCAAGGATGCGTGCGTTCACACCTTCGTCGCGCAACAGGAAATCGGGATCGGTCGGCAGCGCCCCCTTTTTGACAAAACAGGTCAGCGGCACGCCCCAGGCGCGTTGACGCGACAGAACCCAGTCGGGCCGCGCCTCGATCATCGAATAAAGCCGGTTGCGCCCGGTTTTCGGTGTCCATGTCACAAGCTGGTCGATGGAATTGAGTGCGCGTTCGCGGATCGTCGTGCCATACTCGTCCTGGCCGTCGCCAACGGCGCGGTCGATGGCAGCAAACCATTGCGGCGTGTTGCGATAGATCACCGGCGCCTTGGAGCGCCAGGAATGCGGATAGCTGTGCTTGATCTTGCCGCGCGCCAGAAGGCCGCCGACTTCGGCCAGCTTGTCGATCACCGCCTTGTTGGCATCACCCTCTTTGCCGTTCGGCTTGAGGATCGCCTTGCCGCCGAACAGAGGCAGGTCATCGCGGAACCGGCCATCTTCCATGACGTTATAGGTGATCACCTGTTCGAGCATGCCAAGATCGCGGTAAAGTTCGAATTCCTCCATCCCGTGGCTTGGGGCGCAATGCACAAAACCGGTGCCTTCGTCATCGGTGACGAAATCGGCGGCGCGGAAATCGCGAAGGTCATCCCATTCGCCATTGCCCCCTTCGACACCAGCCAGCGGGTGTTGCAATGAAAGGCCCGCAAGTTCGTCAGCAGTGACGTCGCGGACACGGGTGTACATACCGTCCTCAAGACGGGCACGCGCCATCACATCCCCGGCCAGCTTGTCGGCCAGAATGAAGCGGTCGCCGACATTGGCCCAGCTTTCATCGGGCGTGCCGGTCACCTCGTAGAGGCCATAGGCAAAGTTTTCGCCGTACACCACGGCCTTGTTGCTTGGCATGGTCCAGGGGGTGGTGGTCCAGATCACGATGAAGGCGCCCTTCAGGTCATCGGCACCTTGATACTGTACCTTGGCTTTATCGCTCAAAGTTCCATCTAGTTGGTCAGCGACAACGGGAGCACCAACTGAGAATTCACTCACTTTGAACTTCACCCAGATCGTAAAGCTTTCCTTGTCGTGATACTCGACCTCAGCCTCGGCCAGGGCGGTCTGTTCAATCGGCGACCACATCACGGGCTTGGACCCCTGATAAAGCACGCCGGTCATCAGGAACTTCTGGAATTCCTCGGCGATGAACCGTTCGGCGCGGAAATCCATGGTAAGATAGGGCTTATCCCAGGTGCCGGTCACGCCGAGGCGCTTGAATTCGTCGCGCTGGATGTCGATCCAGCCTTCGGCAAACTTGCGGCATTCCTGGCGGAAATCGACGATGTCGACCTCGTCCTTGTCCTTGCCCTTGGCGCGGTACTGTTCTTCGATCTTCCATTCGATCGGCAACCCGTGACAATCCCAGCCGGGGATATAGCGCGCATCGCGCCCCATCATCTGTTGGCTGCGCACCACCATATCCTTGAGGATCTTGTTAAGCGCGTGGCCGATATGCAGGTGACCGTTGGCATAGGGCGGCCCGTCGTGCAGGGTAAAGGGCTTGCGCCCTTCGGATTTGCCACGCAGGCGGTCATAGACGCCGATCCTTGCCCACCGATCAAGCCATTCCGGCTCGCGTTTGGGCAGGCCCGCGCGCATCGGGAAATCGGTTTGCGGCAGGTTCAGCGTGGTTTTGTAATCAGGCGTCTGGGTGGTGTCGGCGCACATTGCGGGCGTCCTTTATCACTGGTCTTGCATCAATCTGGATGAGGGGCGGCGCGCTTGCTCATACGCCTTGTCCCGGCGGCTCGATCTGATCAGAGCGCCGGGCATGTAATTCGAATAATGATCGCTGTGCGTGTCATCATGGCCGCCTTATAGGCCTGCCGGACAGCCTCGTCCAGAGGGGGGATTGCGTTGCGCCCGCAGGCGCGCCACATAAGGGATATGACAAACGCCCTGCCCCCACGTTTCGACATCACCCGCGCACAGATCGAGCGGGTCGTCGCCGCCTTTTATGCCGCCGTGCGCGAGCATCCCGGTCTTGGCCCGGTCTTTGCCGCACATGTCACCGACTGGCCCGCACATGAGGCGAAGGTCGCCGATTTCTGGGCCAATTCGATCCTGCATGAACGGGTCTATGACGGCAGCCCGATGGAGGCACACATCAAGGCCCGCAACGTTCAGCCGGGGATGTTTTCCACTTGGCTCGCGCTGTTTGACCGCACGCTTGAGCGCGAGTTGAGCCCGCAACAGGCGGCGGCGTGGTCGGCGCTTGCGCATCGTATCGGGCGATCGTTGCGTGCAGGCGTGGTGGATCGCGCCACCTTGCCCGGCGGCATCCCCAAGCTGCGCTAGCCCGCAGGTTTGGCCATGTGGCGCGCGATGCGCTGGTTGAGCCATGCCAGCCCGGCAAGGCTAAGGCCGAGCCCAAGGAAGGATGCCACCCGCACAAGCCCCGCAAGGCCTGACATATCGACCAGGAACACCTTGGCCACGGTCAGTGCCACACCGGCCATCGCCAAACGGCGCAGGGTTTCGGAGCGGCGCAGAAGCGCCAGCAACAAAAGCGCCCCCGACACCGCGATCAAGGCAAGGGTATAGCTATATAATTCGCCGTCGCTGACGCCCGGCACCGACAGATCACGCCCCTGCCAGAGCCGCCGGATTTCCAGCGCGCCATACCAGGCGCCATAGGCAGAGGCGAGCACCACAAAGGTCCGGCGCATGGCGCGCGGCATATGCCCCAGCATCCGGGCCGCCACGGCAAAGACCAGGGCAACCGGCAGGTAAGCCGCCGCCAGACTGTCGAAAATCACCGGGCCGGTGACCAGTTCCTTGCGCCACATGAACGGCACCAGCGGGTTGGTCATGACCGCCTGCGCGCCAAGCATGAACGCCGCCACGGCCCCCATGACAAGCGCAAGGGTGATCCGGAACGCGCGCAGGGCCCGTCCGCCGACCTGAAGGCGGTAAAGCTGGGCCATGGCCGTGACAAGCCAGACCGTCGCCATCAGGCCAAGCCCGGCATGGCCCATGGCACCGAGACCGCCAAGCTGGCGCTGTAACAAGACGCTGGCGAAAATCGCAGCGATGGTCCAGATCGCGCTTTCGATCACGATCCGCGTAACACCGCCCGCGCGCGCCGCCATCACCCACCAGGCGGCCGACAAAAGCACCAGCGGCCCGACGTGGCTCAGGATCACATCCGAGACCCCGGCGACATAGACCGCCCAGCCGATGCCAGGATCAAGGATAAGGCGATAGCCGATCACGGCGATGCCAAGCTGTGCGATACCGCCCAGAAGCGGCAGGTTGAACCGCCGGTCGATCAGCGCCGTCACCAGCACCATCACCGCAAGCGCCAGCGTAAGCGCCGCCGCACTCAGCATCACAAAAAGCGCCAGCGAGATCAGGACTATCGCGCTGCCTGCGAACAGCGCCGAGCAGAGCCGTGTTTCGGGGACAAGACGGGTCGCGCGGGTCGCGAACCAGACCATGACCGCAGCCATACCAAGCACATGCAGCGCCCAAGGATAGCCGCCGATCACGTCTCCCGGCTGCCACCACAGTTCAAGGATCAGTGCCAGAGAAGGCCCGGCCACCGCCGCCCCGAGGGCCCAGAGGATTGATGGCACCGCACCGCCCGCCTGTCGCATCCTGAGCGCGAAAAGCCAGGATGTCACGGCCCCGCCCAGCATCAGCACGCTTGCCGTCATCGGGGCCGGGGTTTCCGGCAAACGGTCGGCTCCTGCGCGAAACACGGACCAGAGCGGGCCGCGCTCCAGTCCTTCAAGCGTCACCAGAACAATGCCCGCAAGCGCCGGAACGCCCGGCAGATCCTCAAGCGCGGGCGCGCGCGCCGTACCCGCAACAAGCGAGACAATCATCGCCGCCAAAAGCCCAAGCGACAGCCAGACGGTCACCGCATCACGTGCATCCAGCGCGACGGCGACAGCCGCCACACTGCTCAGGGCGATCATCGCCACGGCCAGGCGTGTGGGAAACTCCGGGAAATCCCCGCCGCTCATGATGCGGCGACTGACCGAGTTGCCCGCATGCGTCGGAATCAAGCGATGCTCCGGAACAAGCAGGGCAAAGACGCTGACCAGCGCCCAGAACACCAGATAATGAAGCGCCCCCGCATCCCCGATATAAATCAGGTTGGCCCCGCTTACCGCCACCGCAAGCGCCAGCACCGAAATCCACGCCCACCGGCGCACCGCATCGACGGCAAGCCCGACAAGGGCCAGCAAGGCGTAGTAGTAATAGAACAGCCAGAGCACATCGGACGATCCGCCCACAAGGAACGGCGCGGCCCCTGCCCCGGCCAGCCCGAGCGCCGACAATACCGGGCCATAGAACCAGCCCAGCACAATGGCCACCACCGCGACCCCCACCAATCCGGCAAGCGTCATGTCAGGGCCAATCAGCCCGTAAAGCGCACGTGCCGCAAGGACGGCGGCAAACAGCGTGATCACCCCTGCCCCAGATAGGACCGAGGGCAAACCGACAGCCGCGCCGCCCTCATCGCCGTGGCGGCGGCGGATGACTTCGCCCCCGGCAATCAGCGCCGCACCAAGCGCCAGCGCGCCCATGACCCGCCAGAATGGCGTCAAAAGCCCCTTTTCGACGCCGTATTGCACCATGAAGACCCCCGCCAGCGCCAATGAGACACCAGCCACCGCCAGTGCCCAGTTCCCGCGCAGCCAGCGCAACAGGTCGGCAATCCTGTCACCGCGCAGCACAAAGGCGCGCGGCGGAGTGGCGCCTTCTGGAACGGCAAGGGGGGTGGCGGCTTTCGCCGGGGTTTCCTGCGGCCCCGGCCAAGGGCTGCTCACCGCAGGACTGCGATCCGGCTCTGCCTCTGGCGCCGGTTCCGGCAGGATTTCGGCCTGGGCTTCGGCTCTGGCCCCCTCTTTCGGCAGGGTCACACCGCCTTGACGTATCTGCGCCTCAAGCGCGCCCAGGCGCTCCCTGAGCCGCCGCTGCGACAGCAAAAGATAGGGCACCGCGCCAAACAAAAGGCAAAGCCCACCAAGCGCCAATAGTACCAAAACCGCATCCATAGCTCTGCCCTTTCAGTGGCGCCCAGCACTCTAGCCCTGGGCGAAAAGTCCCGTCAACGCTCGCTTGACGAGCCCTGTTACCGAAGGCCTGCGCCCCCGCACAAAAGGCAAGGGGCGACAGACCTCGATCGTTGCAACACCGACGCGGGCGGTCAGCGCACCGTTGACCACGCCCTCGCCAAAACGGCGCGAGAGTTTCGAGACAAGGCCGCCACCTGCGACACTGCTTATAAGGTCATCGCCCACCGCCACCGCACCGGTGGCCACCAGATGGGACATGACCGCGCGCGCCAGGCGCCAGCTTCCCAAAACCCCCGCGCGCCCGCCATAGATCTCGGCCACCCGCCGGATCATCCGCAGATTGGCGATCAGCGCGCCGATCACGTCGGCCAGGGCCAGCGGCACAAGCGCCGTGACCGTGGCCACCTGCCGCGCGGCGGTTTCGATTTCGCGCAGCGCAAGCGCATCGAGCGGGGTCAAAAGCTCTGCCTCGGCCAAGCCGATCAGGGCCTCGGCGTCAAACTGTTCCGGGGCGCGCTCTTGCAGGCGTTCAAGGCCCCAGCGG
>NZ_CAJXIP010000111.1 GCF_913054395.1 uncultured Roseovarius sp. | reverse complement strand
CGGGCCTGTAGCTCAATTGGTTAGAGCAGAGCGCTCATAACGCTTTGGTTGGGGGTTCGAGTCCCTCCGGGCCTACCAAAATCCACCCCGACCCCGACAGATCCGGAAAATACCCAACGGATTCAATGGGTCCGAGGTTTGGTTACCATTGCCCCCAAGGATTTCCCCGTCAAACTCCAGGCATGACCCTGGCCTGCTTCTTTTGACCGGCGTCGGCGTTGTACTGTTTGCCCCGTCTGCCGATCATAAAAATTATCCTTGACCCAAAGTTTTTTTACTTGCAGCCTGCGGCTCTGCGAGCAGGTCTGAATGCCTGTTCCTCGGGGGCACTTTTGAACGCACGAAAACAGGAAACTGTGAATGAGCTGGGCAGGCGTATGCGACGCATGCGTCACCGGCTTTCGCTTACGCTACAGGAACTCGGGGCGAAGTCCGGTGTGTCGGTCGGCTATCTGAGCCAGGTCGAGCGCGGCAATGCGACCCCGTCCCTCGGCACGCTCTCGCAGATCGCAACCGCGCTTGGCGTGGATGTCGATTACTTCATCGCAAAGCCACAAACCGCCGACAGCATCACGCGCTCTGAACATCGTGCGCGCTTTGCGATTGCGGGGTCGTCGATCGAATACGAACAGATCGGCATCGCCTCGCCGGGGCACGAGCTGACGTCCTTCATCATGAACGTGCCGCCGGGGTATCAATCCGAGGTCGTGACCCATGTCGGAGAAGAGATCATCTATGTTCTCGATGGTGAAATATCACAGACCGTGGGCGCGCGTGACTACCTCATGACCGCTGGCGACAGTCTCCATTATCTTGGCGAGACGCCACATTGCTGGTCCAACAAGACAGATCTTCCGGCCCGCATTCTGTGGGTCGGTAAGATGCAATACGAGAAATCGGCGCAGGTCGGGCCGCAGCAATCGCAAGATCGCGACACGCCCGACAACCTTGTCCCACTACGGCCAAGCCTGCGCCGGGAATAACAACCCAAAACACAACAGAGAGAGAGCGAAAATGTCTATCAAACTCAATTTGGCCGCAGGCCTTTTGCTGACGGCGCTTGGTGTCTCGGCGGCGTCCGCGCAAACACTGGTTTACTGCTCTGAAGGCTCGCCCGAGGGCTTTGACCCGGCGCTTTACACCGCAGGCACCACCTTTGATGCCAGCAGCCACCCGATCTACGATCACCTGACCGAATTCAAGGTCGGCACCACCGAGGTGATCCCCGGCCTCGCCGAAAGCTGGGATGTGTCCGAGGATGGCAAGACCATCACCTTCAAACTGCGTCAGGGCGTCAAGTTTCACGCCAACGACCTGTTCACGCCCACGCGCGATTTCAACGCCGACGACGTGATCTTTTCCTTTGACCGCCAGGGCAACTCCGAGAACCCCTATAATCAGGTCTCCGGTGGCACGTGGGAATACTACAGCGGCATGTCGATGCCCGATCTGGTCGAAAGCATCGAGAAGGTTGACGATTACACCGTGGTCTTTCACCTGACGCGCCCCGAGGCGCCGTTCATTGCCAATATGGCGATGGATTTTGCCTCGATCGTGTCCAAGGAATACGCCGACGCCATGCTTGAGGCCGGCACGCCAGAGATGCTGAACCAGAAACCGATCGGCACCGGCCCGTTCGCGCTTCAGGCCTATCAGAAAGACGCGGTGATCCGCTATCTGCGCCACGATGGTTATTGGGGCGACAAGGCCAAGGTTCAATCGCTGATCTTCGCGATCACGCCGGATGCCTCCGTACGTTATCAAAAGGTGCAGGCGGGCGAATGCCACGTCATGGCCTACCCCAACCCCGCCGATGTTCAGGCGATGAAGGATGCCGAGGATATCGTGGTGATGGAGCAGGAAGGCCTGAACGTCGGCTATCTGGCCTATAACACCAAGGTTGCGCCCTACGACAATCCGAAGGTGCGCAAGGCGCTGAACATGGCAATCGACAAGCAGGCGATCATCGACGTGGTGTTCCAGGGCTCTGGCCAGATCGCCAAGAACCCGCTGCCGCCGACCATGTGGTCCTATAACGAGGCGGTGCAGGATGATGCCCATGACCCCGAGGCCGCCAAGGCGATGCTGGCTGAAGAAGGCATTGACGGTCTTGACATGAAGATCTGGGCGATGCCAGTGCAGCGCCCCTATAATCCCAATGCCCGGCGCATGGCCGAGTTGATGCAAGAGGACCTGTCCAAGGTCGGTGTCAACGTCGAGATCGTGTCCTATGAGTGGGGTGAATATCTTGATCGTTCCAAGGCTGAGGATCGTGACGGCGCCGTCCTGCTGGGCTGGACCGGTGACAATGGCGACCCGGACAACTTCCTGGCCGTGCTGCTTGGCTGTGACGGGGTTGGCGCCTCGAACCGCGCGCAGTGGTGTCACAAGCCGTTCGACGATCTGATCCAACAGGCCAAGGTTCTGCCGACACAGGCCGAACGCGCCCCGCTTTACGAACAGGCGCAGGTGATCTTCAAGGAACAGGCACCCTGGGCCACGATCGCACATTCGGTCGTCTACATGACCATGCGCCCCGAGGTTGAGGGCTATGTGGTGCATCCGCTGGGTGGCCATATCTTCAATCAGGTCGGCCTGTCGCAATAAGGCACAAGGCATCCGGGGCGGCACATCAACTGCCGCCCCCTTTCTATTTTCCCTCCAGCGCCGGGACGCCTTGCATGGCACATTCGCCACTTGATCACCTTGCCGATTATGCCGCCGTCGCCACCCGTCTCGGGGTTGACGCGGTCGCCCTTGTTCCGGGACCGAATTTCACCCGCGCGCTTGGCCATTCCTTCGCCAGTCATGAACGCCCGTTCGTCTTGATCATCAAGAAAGATGGCTCTGCGGCGGCGCTGGTGCCCAATCTTGAACTGGGAAGCTGGGGCCTGCTTGGATTTGACGGCGCGGTGTTCGACTGGCGCGATCAGACCGGCTATGACGCAGAGTTTGCCGCGTTGCTGTCGCATCTCGCTATTGGGTCTCTGGCGGTCGAAGGCCAGGTGATGCGGGTCTTTGTCCATCATGCCCTGCTCCGGGCGCAACCCGATCTGAATATCATTGACGGCGAGTACGAAATTTCCGGCCTGCGCATGATCAAGACCGCCGGGGATATTGCCGCGATAGAGGCCGCCATCGCCATTTCCGAACGCGCCCTCAGCCGCACGCTTGACACCATACGCCCCGGTCAGAGCGAACAGCAGATCGAACAGACGCTTGTGCAGATGCTGTTTGCCGAAGGCGCCGACGATCTGGCCTTTGCGCCGATTGTTGCGGCCAATGATGCAAGCGCCCTGCCCCATGCCAAGGCGCGGGCGGATTACCGGATCAAACCCGGCGATGCGATCCTGCTTGATTTCGGGGCACGCAAGGACGGGTTTGCCGCCGATATCACCCGCACGGTCTTTCTTGGGCATGCCAGCGAAGAGGCCCGCGCGGTTTATGACACCGTGCTGCGCGCCAATCTGGCCGGTCTTGCAGTGACCCGCGCAGGCGTCACCGCCCATGCCATCGACGATGAGGTGACCGGCGTTCTAGAGGCCTCGCCCTATGCGGGGCGCATCCGCACCAAGACCGGCCATGGTCTTGGCCGTGAGGTCCACGAGCCCCCCTATATCATGCGTGGCAACCCGATGCCCCTGCCGGCGGGCACCGTCTATACCAACGAACCCGGCCTGTACGAGATCGGCAATTTTGGCGTCCGGATCGAGGATGTCGTGCTGATCACCGACAGCGGCCATCGCTGTCTCACGCAGTATCCCAAGGACCTTACGGTGATCCCATGCTGAACTATATCCTGAGCCGTTTGCTGACCTTCGTCCCCACCTTCATCGGTGTGACGATCATCTCGTTCGGCTTTATCCGGGTCTTGCCGGGCGATCCGATCGTCGTCATGGCGGGGGAACGCGGGCTGAGTGCGGAACGCTACGAGCAACTCTCGGCGCAATTCGGCTTTGACCGGCCGATCTATGTGCAATTCTGGGACTACCTGAGCGGCGTCATTCAGGGCGATCTTGGCAATTCCTTCGTGACCAAACGCCCGGTCTGGGATGAATTCTTTGCACTTTTCCCGGCCACCCTCGAACTGTCGATCTGTGCGATGATCTTTGCGCTTGCGCTTGGCCTTCCGGCGGGGGTGATCGCTGCCGTCAACCGGGGCAAACTCTTTGACCGCGCGTTGATGTCGACCGCACTGGTGGGCTATTCGATGCCAATCTTCTGGTGGGCGCTGTTGTTGATCATCGTGTTCTCGGGCAACCTTGGCTGGACACCGGTATCGGGGCGCATCGACCTTCTGTATTACTTTCCCGACCCCAGCGGTTTCATGCTGTATGACAGCATCTTTTCGGGTCAGACCGGTGCCTTCCGCTCGGCGCTGCGCCACCTTGTGCTGCCGACGGTCGTGCTCGGGACGATCCCGCTGGCGGTGATCGCGCGCCAGACCCGCTCGGCGATGCTTGAGGTGCTGGGCGAGGATTACATACGCACCGCCCGCGCCAAAGGCCTTTCGGCGGGGCGCATCAACGGCATTCACGCCCTGCGCAACGCGCTTATCCCGGTGATCACGGTGATCGGGCTTTCGGTCGGCACATTGCTGGCCGGGGCGATCCTGACCGAAACGATCTTCAGCTGGCCGGGCATCGGCAAGTGGATGGTCGACAGCATTTTCCGGCGTGATTATCCGGTCGTTCAGGGCGGCCTTCTGCTGATCGCGGTCATGGTGATGATCGTCAACCTGACCGTGGACATGCTCTATGGCATCATCAATCCCAAGATCAGGAAACGCTGATGGAAAATCCGCAACCCGTTACCGAACCCATCGGCCAGAAGCGCTCAGGCCAGTTGCGCGAATTCTGGTTTTATTTCCGCGAGAACCGCGGCGCGGTGATTGGCCTTAGTATCTTTGCGGTCTTTGCCTTCCTGGCACTATTTGGTCCGTGGATCGCGCCGCATGACGCCACCATGCAGTTTCGCACCGACACCCTGCGCCCCCCCGCATGGCAGGATGGCGGCAGCTGGCAATTCGTCCTTGGCACCGATCCGCTTGGGCGGGACATGCTCTCGCGGCTGATCATCGGGGCGCGCTTTTCGTTTTTTGTCGGCGTCATCGTGGTCAGCATCGCCGCCACCGGAGGCATCATCATCGGGTTGATCGCGGGCTTTGCGCCGAAATGGGTCGATACGATCATCATGCGGATCATGGATATCGTGCTGGCGTTTCCGTCTCTGTTGCTGGCGCTCGTGCTGGTCGCGGTCCTCGGGCCGTCGCTGACCAATGCGATGATCGCCATCGCCATCGTGCTGCAACCCCATTACGTGCGCCTGACACGTGCCAGCGTGATGTCCGAACTGCAAAAGGATTACGTCACCTCGGCGCGCGTGGTCGGGGCAGGCACGCTGCGGCTGATGTTTGTTACCGTGCTGCCCAATTGCCTGGCGCCGATCATCGTGCAGGCCGCCCTGTCGTTTTCCACGGCGATCCTCGATGCCGCCGCCCTTGGCTTTCTGGGCATGGGGGCACAGCCACCGACACCGGAATGGGGCACCATGCTTGCCGAGGCGCGCGAATTCATCCTGCGTGCCTGGTGGGTTGTCACCTTCCCCGGCCTTGCCATCCTTGTCACCGTCCTTGCCATCAACCTGATGGGCGACGGGCTGCGCGATGCGCTTGACCCGAAACTGAAGCGGAGCTAGCCAGATGTCCCTTTTGCGCATCCGTAATCTCAGCGTGGATTTCGCCACCGCCTCGGGCAAGTTTCGCGCGGTGGACGGCGTCGATCAGGACGTCGACACGGGCGAAATTCTTGCCATCGTCGGCGAAAGCGGGTCCGGCAAATCGGTGTCGATGCTGGCGGTCATGGGGCTTTTGCCCTGGACCGCAACCATCACTGCCGACGAAATGAGCTTTGACGGGCACGATCTTTTGCACATCGACAGCAAGGCGCGGCGAAAGATCGTAGGCAATGACCTGGCGATGATCTTTCAGGAACCGATGTCGTCGCTCAATCCCTGTTTCACCGTCGGCTGGCAGATCCGGGAATCGCTGCGCGCGCATCTGGGGCTAAGCCGCAAGGCACGTCAGGCCCGCGCCATCGAGCTTTTCGAACAGGTCGGCATCCCCGACCCGGAGCGTCGGCTTTCGGCTTATCCGCATCAGCTTTCGGGCGGCATGAATCAGCGGGTGATGATCGCCATGGCCATCGCCTGCAAGCCCAAGCTCTTGATCGCGGATGAGCCGACGACCGCGCTTGATGTGACCATTCAGGCGCAGATTCTCGATCTGCTGGTGTCACTTCGCGACGACACCGGCATGGGGCTTGTGCTGATCACCCACGACATGGGCGTCGTCGCCGAAACCGCCGAACGGGTCAGCGTGCAATACGCGGGGCAGAAGATTGAAGAACAGGGCGTTGTGCCGCTATTTGCACAGCCCCACCATCCCTATGCCTCGGCGCTTCTGGATGCCCTGCCCGAGCGCGCGACCGAAAAGCGCCTGCCGACGATCCCCGGTGTCGTGCCGGGGCAGTTTGACCGCCCCGAGGGCTGTCTCTTTTCGCCGCGCTGCGCTTTTGCCGATGGCCGCTGCCGTGCGCATTCGCCGCCGCCGCTTGACGCCGACCTTGGCCATGCGCGCTGCTTTTACCCGCTGAATACCGACGAAAGGATCGTCTCATGAGCGCGCCCGTGATGACGGCCACCGGCCTTCAACGCCACTATAACGTCAACCGCGGCCTGCTGCGCAAGCCGGCCACCCTCGAAGCCGTCGCAGGCGTGGATTTCGCGCTTTATCCCGGCAAGACTCTGGCCGTGGTGGGCGAATCCGGCTGTGGCAAGTCCACCCTTGCGCGGCTGATCACGATGATCGAGGAGCCCACCGCCGGAACGCTGACGCTTGACGCAAAGCCGGTGGCCACCGACGACTGGCCCGCGCTGCGCAAATCGGTGCAGATCGTGTTTCAGGATCCCTATGGGTCGCTCAATCCGCGCCAGCGCATAGGGACAATCCTTCAGGAACCTCTGGTGATCAACCGCCCTGACATGCCCGCCGATGAACGTGCGGCCAAGGCGCGCGAGATGCTGGGACTGGTCGGCTTGCGGCCAGAGCATTTCGACCGTTACCCGCATATGTTTTCCGGTGGACAGCGCCAACGCATCGCCATTGCCCGCGCGCTGATGCTTGATCCAAGGGTTCTGGTTCTGGACGAGCCGGTTTCGGCACTGGACCTGTCCATTCAAAGCGCGATCCTCAATCTTCTGGTGGATCTGCAGGACCGGCTGCAACTCTCCTATCTCTTCATCAGCCATGACCTGAGCGTGGTGCGCCATGTCGCCGACGAGGTGATCGTGATGTATCTCGGGCGCGCCGTCGAAAAGGGCAGCAAGGCCGATGTCTTTGCCGCGCCGTTCCACCCCTATACCAAAGCCCTGCTGTCGGCGACGCCACAGGCCGACCCGACGATGCACAAGACCCGGATCAAGCTTGCCGGGGAACTGCCCTCGCCGCTTGCGATTCCCGAGGGCTGCCCGTTCGCGCCGCGCTGCTGGAAGGCCCAGGACCGCTGCCGAAAAGAGCGCCCGACCCTGACGGCAGAGCCCCATAGCGCAGCCTGTTTCTTTCCCGAAAATCAGCCCGGCGCAGAGTGAACCAGCGGCTGGGATCATAGGGCTCAGGCAAGAAAAAGGGGGCGCGGAGGCCCCCCAGTATCACGGATCAGGTGGATTATTTACCGCCCGATTGTTTTTCGCCTGTATCCCGATCCGCGTTCAGGGCGAGCGCACCCGCCCCAGAACTTGTTCTTTGCGCCCAAAGGCTTAGCTGCACCCGCTTGTCGCACCGCAGGTGTTGCATTTCATGCAGGTGCCGTTGCGCACCAGCGTGAAGTTGCCGCATTCGCCGCAGGCCTCGCCCTCATAGCCTTGCAGGCGGGCCTTGGTGCGCGCATCCATGCCAACGGTTCCCGATGCCATCGCCGTGGTGGTGGTCGCCACGGTCGCCGTCATCGTCCCCGATGAGGTGGCCGGCACGAGGGTTTCCAGCGCGCTGACCGGATCGATCCCGGCATTCGCGGCGCGGGCCATATGCTGACCGCCATTCAGAACGACAAGTTCCTGCGGCAGGCGCTTGCGCAGATAGCCGGTCGAGCTGATCTGCTTGAGTACCTCAAGCGACCGGCTTGCGGCATCGCCACTCATCTCCGAGACGTTCGACACGCCCTCTTCCTCGCCACGCCCAAGATCGTCAAAGCTTGCGCCTTCGGGTTTGACATGCGCCAGATCGGTGCGGTCGAGATAGCTGACCGCGAGTTCGCGGAAGATATAGTCGAGGATCGAGGTGGCGTTCTTGATGCTATCGTTGCCCTGCACCATGCCGGCCGGCTCGAACTTGGTGAAGGTGAAGGCATCGACGAATTCCTCAAGCGGCACACCGTACTGAAGGCCAACCGACACGGCGATGGCGAAATTGTTCATCATCGCGCGGAAACCAGCACCCTCTTTGTGCATGTCGATGAAGATTTCACCAAGGTTGCCGTCTTCATATTCGCCGGTCCGCAGATAGACCTTGTGACCACCGACAATCGCCTTTTGGGTATAGCCTTTGCGACGAGCAGGCAGCTTTTCACGGTGCGATTTCTGGATTTCCTTGACGATGATCTTCTCGACGATCTTTTCGGCCAGAACGCTGGCTTTCTCCTGCGCCGATCCGCTTTCAAGGATCTCTGCGGCGGCGTCATCATCCTCGACAAGCGCAGCGGCCAGCGGCTGGCTCAGTTTCGAGCCGTCGCGATAGAGCGCGTTGGCCTTGACGCCAAGCGACCAGCTTAGCTCGTAGGCTTTCTGACAATCCTCGATGGTGGCGTCGTTGGCCATGTTGATGGTCTTGGAAATCGCCCCGGAAATGAACGACTGGGCCGCCGCCATCATCGTGATATGGCTGTTAACCGACAGATAACGCTTGCCTTTCTTGCCGCAAGCATTGGCACAGTCAAAGACGTGGTAATGCGCCGGGTCAAGGTGCGGCGCGCCCTCAAGGGTCATCGAACCGCAGACGTGATCATTGGCCGCCTCGATATCCTTTTTCGAATAGCCAAGATGCGCCAGCAGGTCAAAGGTCGGGTTGTTGAGCTGTTCGGCCGGGATGCCCAGAACATTGGTGCAGAATTCAAGCCCAAGCGTCCATTGGTTGAACACAAAGCGGATATCAAACGCCGAGCCCAGGGCCGCATCGACCTTGGCCAATTCATTTGCGCCAAAGCCATGCCCCACCAGAGAGGTATGGTTGATCCCCGGCGCGTTGCCGATGGTGCCGTGACCGACGGCATAGCTGACGATCTCTTCGATCTGCGCCGAACCATAGCCAAGCTTTTCAAGCGCGGCGGGCACCGATTGGTTGATGATCTTGAAGTAACCGCCACCGGCAAGCTTCTTGAACTTCACCAGGGCAAAGTCCGGCTCGATCCCGGTGGTGTCGCAATCCATCACAAGGCCGATGGTGCCGGTCGGCGCGATCACCGAGGTCTGGGCATTGCGGAAGCCATGTTTTTCACCAAGTTTGAGTGCCTCGTCCCAGCTTGCCATCGCCAGATCGACCAGGCGGGCGTCGGGGCAATTGGTCAGGTCAAGCGGCACGGGTTTCACGGCAAGGCTTTCATAGCCCTCGGTCGCGCCGTAAGCGGCGTTGCGGTGGTTGCGGATCACCCGTAGCATGTGCTTTTCGTTACGCTTGTAGCCCGGAAAGGCGCCCAGCTCGCCAGCCATTTCGGCGCTGGTGGCATAGGCGACCCCGGTCATGACGGCGGTCAGGGCACCACAAAGCGCGCGACCCTCATCGCTGTCATAGCCAAGGCCCATATTCATCAGCAGGCCACCGATATTGGCATAGCCAAGACCAAGCGTGCGGAAATCATAAGAGCGCTGCGCGATTTCCTTCGAGGGGAATTGCGCCATGGTCACCGAAATCTCGAGCGTCACGGTCCAGAGGCGCGACGCATGGACATAGGCGTCGGCATCGAACGTGCCGCCACCGTAGAACTTGAGAAGGTTCATCGAGGCCAGGTTACAGGCGGTATCGTCCAGGAACATATATTCCGAGCAGGGATTCGAGCCGCGAATCTCGCCATCTTCGGGGCAAGTGTGCCAGGCGTTGACGGTGTCGTGATACTGAATGCCGGGGTCGGCACAGGCCCATGCGGCATGGCCCACATCTTCCCAGAGATCACGCGCCTTGATGGTCTTGGCGACGCTGCCGTCGGTGCGGTTGATCAGCGCCCAGTCGGCATCGTCCTTGACCGCCCGAAGGAAAGCATCTGTCACCCGGATCGAGTTGTTCGAGTTCTGCCCCGAAACGGATGCATAGGCCTCGCTATCCCAGTCGGTGTCATAGGTCGGGAATTCGATGCTCTCATAACCCTGCTTGGCATAATCCAGCACGCGTTTGACGTATGTCTCTGGGATCGCGACCTTTTTGGCGCTGCGGATCGCGGATTTGAGCTGTTCGTTCTTCTTGGGGTCGACGGAATCTTCGCTGCTGCCGTCCCAGGCGCGGATCGCGCCAAAAATTTCGTTAAGCTTTTCCTCGTGCATCTTGGAACCGGCAACGATGCTGGCAACTTTCTGCTCTTCCTTGACCTTCCAGTTGATGAATTCCTGGATATCGGGGTGATCGGCGTCACAGATCACCATCTTGGCCGCGCGACGCGTGGTGCCGCCCGACTTGATCGCGCCCGCCGCGCGGTCACCGATTTTCAAAAAGCCCATCAGGCCCGAGGACTTGCCGCCACCCGAGAGCTTTTCACCTGCGGCGCGCAGGCTTGAAAAGTTGGTGCCGGTGCCAGAGCCGTATTTGAAAAGGCGTGCTTCGCGTACCCAGAGATCCATGATGCCGCCATCGCCGACAAGGTCATCCGCCACCGACTGAATAAAGCAGGCGTGCGGCTGGGGGTGCTCATAGGCGCTTTTGGATTTGGTCAGCTTGCCGGTTGCGAAATCGACATAAAAGTGACCCTGGCCGGGACCGTCGATGCCATAGGCCCAATGCAGGCCGGTGTTGAACCACTGCGGGCTGTTGGGGGCGGCCATCTGGTTGGCGAGCATGAAGCGCATTTCGTCGTAATAGGCGCTTGCGTCTGCCTCGGTCGAGAAATAGCCACCTTTCCAGCCCCAATAGGCCCAAGCCCCGGCGAGGCGGTCGAACACCTGCTTGGCACTTGTTTCGCCACCGGTCTCTACACCGTTTTCGGCAGGCACCGAGCGCCACAGGAATTCAGGAACGCCCTTTTCCTTGACCTTCTTGAGGCGCAGGGGCACGCCGGCCTTGCGGAAATATTT
>NZ_CAJXIP010000110.1 GCF_913054395.1 uncultured Roseovarius sp. | reverse complement strand
GACCCGGTGAAATCAAACAATAAATCCTCGCCCTCGCGGGTCACGCTTAGCTGGATTTCAAGCGGCTCGTTCACCACCCCGTCGCTATCGACATAGGCAATCGCGCGATGCGGCCCCGGCGTGATCCCGTCAATGAAGCTGCGCATCTGCGCCGCCGCGCGCTGGCGCAATTCACCAATCGCCGCAGCCACCACATCATCGCCGTACCGATCCAGCAGCGCATCAAGCCGCGCCGCGCCAAGATCAAGCGCAGCGGCCTGTGCCTTAACATCGCCGATCCGCTGATCCGCGACACGGATGTTAGAGCAGATGATGCTGTAAATTTCGGCGTCCATCGCCCCGCGCTTGAAAAGCTTTACAGGCGGCAGGCGCAGCCCCTCCTGCTCCACCGATGTGGCCGAGGCCGAAAACCCGCCCGGCACCGCGCCCCCGGTATCGGGCCAATGGCCGGTATTGCTGAGCCAGCAAAACAACGTACCATCCCGGTAATAGGGCCGCGCAAAGCGCACATCCATGAGGTGCGTACCACCGAGGTAGGGATCGTTGACGATATAGATATCGCCCGGCTCCGGCGCCCCGACGCGCCCGTCCTTGATCATCGAAATCAGGGTGCGGGTGGAATATTGCATCGTGCCCACAAAAACCGGCAAGCCGCCCACCCCTTGCGCAATCAAGGCTCCGTCAACCGCGTCGTAAATCCCGTCAGAGCGGTCATTCGCCTCGGCGATCACCGGCGAAAAGGCGGCGCGCGAAAACGCGAGATCCATCTCGTCGCAGACCTGTTGCAGCCCTGCCTGAATGACCGAAAGGGTGATCGGATCAAGTGTCATGGCCGCGCGCCCCGATATGAATGATGATATTGCCATGCGCATCGCCGGTGGCACGATCGCCCGGCTCGATCAGGGTGGTGGTGTCCATCTGTTCGATCACCGCCGGGCCGGGCATCTCAAACGCAAGCGGCAGGTGATCGCGCCAGTAGATCGCCACCTCGTGCCAGGCACCATCGAAATACACCTGCCGCCGTCCGGTTTCGGCATCCTGCAAGGTGGCGCGGCGGCCCTTTGGATCAATCAGCGTTGACAGATCAAGCGGCGCCCGCGCCCCGATCACCGAGCAGTTGGCGTTGACAAGGTTGGCGCGAACATCATCAAGCCTGACCCGGAAGCGGTTGAAATAGGCCGCCTCGAACAGCGCGTGTAGCGTGTCCTTATCCACCTCCGGCCCCGGCAGATCGACCCGGAGAAGATGGGTCTGGCCAATGAACTGCATATCAACCGAATAAAGATAACGTCGCCCGCTGAGCGCAATCGTCTCGCGGTCGATCAACCCGTCACCCTCGGCCGCCTGCGCGGCAAAGACCTCGGCCAGAGCGCCCTCGGGCAAGGCATCAAGCGGTCGGTTCAGCGTGCGCACGAAATCATGGCGCAGATCGGCCACGACACAGCCGATGGCATTGGTGATGCCGGGCCGCGCGGGCACCAGGACACGCGGCAGGCCCAGCTCCCGCGCCAGGGCGGCGGCATGCAGAGGGCCGGCCCCGCCAAAGGCAAACAGCGCAAAATCACGCGGGTCCGCCCCAAGCGACAGCGACACCATGCGAATGGCCCCGGCCATCTTGGTATTGGCGATACGGATCACGGCCTCGGCGGCGGCGGTCACCTCAAGACCCAAGGGGTCGCCAAGCCGTGTCGAGAACACCCGCGCCACCGCCTCGGGGGCAACTGCCCCGGTCTTGGCAAGCTGTGCCGGGTTGAGCCGCCCGAGAAGCAGGTTGGCATCCGAAATCGTCGGCTCGGTGCCGCCGCGCCCATAACAGATCGGGCCGGGCTGTGCGCCGGCGCTCTCTGGTCCGACCTCCAGCAGACCGGCGGCATTGACCCGCGCGATCGACCCGCCCCCGGCACCGACAGTGCGCACATCGACCATCGGCACATGGATCGGCATGGCGTATTCGATCTCGATCTCGTTGGATACGGCCGGTTCCGCCCCCCGGATCAGCGCCACATCGGTCGAGGTGCCGCCCATGTCATAGGTGATCAGGTTCTCCATCCCCGCCAGCCGCCCGGTATAGGCCGCCGCCATCACGCCCGAGGCCGGGCCCGACATGACCGTCTTGGCCGCCTCGCGCGCAACCGTGCGGGCCGAGACCATGCCGCCATTGCCGTTCATCACCAACACGTCACGGGCATAGCCCCCCGTCGCCAGCTCATCCGTAAGCCGGGTCAGGTAACGTGCCAGGATGGGTTGCACGCTGGCATTGACCGCCGCCGTCACGCCACGCTCGAACTCTCGGCTTTCCGACAGGATCGCATGGCCCATGGTAATGTGATCGTTGGGCCAGATCGTGGCCAGCACCTCGGCGGCGCGCCGCTCGTGGTCGGGGTTTGCGTAAGCATGCAGGAAATGCACCACTACCGAGATACAGCCCCTATCGAGCAACTGTTGCCCGGCGGCCAGAACCGCGCCTTCGTCAAGCGGGATCACCACCGCACCGCGGGCATCGACCCGCTCGGGCACCTCAAGGCGCAGATCACGCGGGATCAGGGGCGTGAACCGGCCAGTCATGCCATAGGGCTGTGGCCGGGTGCGTCGGCCAAGCTCAAGCACATCGCGAAACCCGGTCGTGGTGATAAGGCCGGTGCGGCTCAGTTTGCGTTCGAGCACGGCGTTGGTGGTGGTGGTGGTGCCATGCACGATAAGATCAAGCGCTGTCAGGTCACACTCTGCGGCAGCAAGCGCCTCTATCACCCCATGCGCCTGATTGTCAGTGGTGCTTGGGACCTTGGCGAGACGCACTTTGCCGCTGTGCGGGTCAAGCTGTACCAGATCGGTAAAGGTGCCGCCCACGTCTATCCCGGCCACCTGCCCTGTCTGCCGCTTGTCCATATGCCTGCCCTTGCCCCGTTTCGGCCCAAGGTTGGCGAGTGGCGAACAAAAGTCAACGCGCATGGCCCCGTCAGACGATGACGCCAAACGAAAACGGCCCCGCCAATAAAGACGGGGCCGCTGATGATTTGCCTAAAGCCGGGGGCCTTAGTCTTTGTCGGCCTTCAGGGCCGCGCCAAGAATATCGCCCAGCGAGGCGCCCGAATCGGACGAGCCATACTGTTCGACTGCTTCTTTTTCTTCGGCAATCTCACGCGCCTTGATCGACAGGCCAAGACGACGGGTCTTGCTGTCAACATTGGTCACGCGGGCGTCGATCTTGTCACCGACCGAGAAACGCTCGGGGCGCTGTTCGGCACGATCACGCGACAGGTCAGAGCGGCGGATGAAGGACTTCATGCCCTCATATTCCACTTCGATCCCGCCATCTTCGATCGCGGTGACGGTCACGGTGATGATCGAGCCACGCTTCACGCCGCCAACGGCTTCGGCGAACTTGTCACCGCCAAGCGCCTTGATCGACAGCGAAATACGCTCTTTCTCGATATCGACTTCCGAAACAACCGCCTGAACCATGTCGCCTTTGCGATAGTTCTGGATGGCTTCCTCGCCACGCTCGTCCCAGCTGAGATCCGAGAGGTGAACCATGCCGTCGATCTCGCCTTCGAGACCGATGAACAGACCGAATTCGGTGATGTTCTTGACTTCGCCTTCGACTTCGGTGCCCTCGGGGTGGGTTTCTGCAAACACTTCCCACGGGTTGCGCATGGTCTGCTTGAGACCAAGGCTGACGCGACGCTTGGCGCTGTCGATTTCCAGAACCATGACTTCGACTTCCTGGCTCGTCGAAACGATCTTGCCGGGATGTACGTTTTTCTTAGTCCAGGACATTTCCGAAACGTGAACAAGACCTTCAACGCCGGGCTCAAGCTCAACAAATGCACCGTAATCGGTGATGTTGGTCACCCGACCGGTGTGCACTGATTCAAGCGGATACTTGGCAGCAACCAGATCCCACGGATCTTCCTGCAACTGCTTCATACCAAGGCTGATACGGTGGGTTTCCTTGTTGATCTTGATAACCTGAACATTGACGGTTTCGCCAATCGACAGGATCTCGCTGGGGTGGTTCACACGGCGCCATGCCATGTCGGTCACGTGCAGCAGGCCGTCAACACCGCCCAGATCAACGAACGCACCGTATTCGGTGATGTTCTTGACCACGCCCTCGACATTCTGACCCTCGGTCAGGTTGCCAATGACTTCGGCGCGCTGTTCGGCACGGCTTTCTTCCAGGATGGCGCGACGCGACACAACGATGTTGCCACGGCGACGGTCCATTTTCAGGATCTGGAAGGGCTGCTTGAGACCCATCAGCGGGCCGGCATCGCGCACGGGGCGCACATCGACCTGAGAGCCGGGCAGGAACGCAACAGCGCCGCCCAGATCAACGGTGAAGCCGCCTTTGACACGACCAAAGATCGCGCCTTCAACGCGCTCTTCGTCGGCATAGGCTTTTTCAAGACGATCCCAGGCTTCTTCGCGGCGGGCCATTTCACGCGAAATGACGGCTTCGCCACGCGAGTTTTCGGCCGAGCGCAGGAAGACTTCAACCTCGTCGCCTACGGCGATTTCGGGCGCTTCACCGGGATTTGCGAATTCTTTAAGATCGACGCGGCCTTCCATTTTGTAGCCTACGTCGACGATGGCTTGGCCCGCTTCGATTGCGATGACCTTACCTTTGACAACGGACCCTTCTTCGGGCGTGTCCATTTCGAAGCTTTCGTTCAGGAGGGCTTCGAATTCCTCCATCGATGTGTTCTGAGCCATGTGGTCTCTGGTTTCCTTTACAAAATTTTTCTGGCCGCGCGGTTGTCTCCGCCGGTCTTAGGGTTTCGTTGGTCAAAGACGGAACGCAAAACAAAGAGGGCCGGTTGTCCCGACCCTGCTCATCTCAATGTTATGCGGTGGTTTCCACCTTCTCGACGTGAGGGTCATAGCGCCTGGCCGAGCGACAATCAAGCCATTCCTGCGGGTTTGCGCAGGGGGCGGCGGGCCGTTGCCTGAAATCCCGCGCCGTTCCGGCCGGATTGCCTTGGCACCACGCGTTCGGGGCGTGAAACGACCGCCCATCAGGCCTGGGCGGCGTCGATGACCTTGATCGCCTGTGCGACGGCCTGATCTATCGTCATGGCCGAAGTGTCGAGCAGGATCGCATCGTCGGCAGGCTTGAGCGGCGCGGTGGCGCGGGCGCTGTCGCGGGCGTCGCGGATGCGCAGGTCATCAAGAACCTCCTCCAGCGTCACCTCCTGGCCCTTCTCGCAAAGTTCCTTGTGGCGACGGCGCGCGCGCTCATCGTCGCCCGCGGTTACGTAAAGTTTGACCTCGGCATCGGGGCAGATCACCGTGCCGATATCGCGCCCGTCAAGCACCGCCCCGCCGGAACGGCGCGCAAAGGCGCGCTGAAAGTCCACGAGGGCGGCGCGCACTTCGGGGATGGCGGCGACCCGGCTGGCGGCCTGTCCGACCTCGGCGGTACGCAGGTCGTCGGCCTCCAGGTCCGCCGCCTGAAGGCTTTGCGCGGCCTCGACCGCATCCAGCCCCTGCAACATCCGCCGCCCCGTGGCGCGGTACAACAGCCCGGTGTCGAGATGGGCAAAGCCGAAATGCGCCGCAACGGCCCGACCGATCGTGCCTTTGCCCGCCGCAGCAGGCCCGTCTATCGCAATGGTAAAGGCCATCGGCGCAATCCTCTTTTTCCCGGGCCATCTAGCTAGCCGATTGGCACCGAAGGCTCAAGTATCGCTTGATGCTTGACCCGGATGGATTGGCAAGGCATCACCACCACCATGCAGATTTACAAGATTTTCCGCGCGCCCGAATGGGCCGACCTGCGCGCCAAGGGCGAAACGCCCGGCGCCCCGGTGGATGTGGCCGATGGCTTTGTGCATTTCTCGACGGCTGAACAAGCCCCCGAGACCGCCGCGAAACATTTCGCGGGCGAAGACGGGCTGATGCTTTTGGCCATCGAGGTCGAGCGGCTTGGCGATGACCTCAAGTGGGAGAAATCACGCGGCGGTGCGCTGTTCCCACATCTTTACCGCACACTATGCCTGAGCGATGTCGCCTGGGCACAGCCTCTGCCGCTTGTCGGCGGCGCGCATCAGTTTCCGGCAGGTCTCGAATGACGCCGCTGGAGCGGCTCGGCCTTGCCGCCCTACACCGGTGTGATCCCGAGACCGCCCATGGTTTGGCACTCAAGGCGCTGCGCCTCGGGTTGACGCCACAGCCCGGCCCGGTGACCGGCGCACGCCTCAGGACTGACCTTGCGGGGATGAGCCTGCCCAATCCGGTGGGGTTGGCGGCGGGGTTTGACAAGAACGCCGAGGCCCTCGCCCCGCTCTCGCGTGCGGGTTTCGGATTTATCGAGGTCGGCGCCGTCACCCCCCGCCCGCAGCCGGGCAACCCACGCCCGCGCCTGTTCCGCCTGAGCGAAGACCGCGCGGTGATCAACCGTTTCGGCTTTAACAACTTGGGGATGGAGGCAGCCGCCGCCCGTCTGGCGATGCGCCCAAAGGATGCGGTGATCGGGCTTAACCTTGGCGCCAACAAGGATAGCGACGACAGGGCCGAGGATTTCGCCCGCGTTCTGGGCCATTGCGGCGCACATCTTGATTTTGCCACGGTCAATGTCTCAAGCCCCAATACCGAGAAGCTGCGCGACCTACAGGGCGCCGAGGCCTTGTCGGCGCTTTTGAAAGGGGTGATTGAAACCCGCGACTGGTTGCCCAATCCGATCCCTATCTTCCTCAAGATCGCCCCGGACCTTGACGACACCGAGCTTTCCGAGATCGCCGATGTGGCGCGCGCCTCGGGGCTGAGCGGGATCATCGCCACCAATACGACGCTTTCCCGTGACGGGCTGCAAAGCACGATGAAAGATCAGGCCGGCGGGCTGTCCGGGCAACCGCTGTTTGAGAAATCCACCCGCGTTCTGGCGCGCCTGTCACAGCTTACCGAGGGCGAGATGCCCCTGATCGGGGTCGGTGGCATCGCCAGCGCCGAACAGGCCTATGCCAAGATCTGTGCCGGGGCCAGCGCGGTTCAGCTTTATTCGGCACTGGTTTATCAGGGCCTGTCCCTTGTCGGCGAGATCGCGCAGGGGCTTGATGCGCTGCTTGCCAGGGACGGCTTTGCCAATGTCGCCGAGGCGGTCGGCACCAAGCGGGGTGACTGGCTGTGATCACGCTCTGGCATAATCCGCGCTGTTCGAAATCGCGCGCGTCCCTCACGCTGTTACAGAAGGCGGGCGCGCCCCTTACCCTGCGCCGCTACCTGGAAGACGCGCCCGACCTTGCCGAACTCAGGCGCGTACATGCGCTTTTGGGCGGCGATGTTATCGACATGATGCGCCCCGGTGAGGCGCGGTTCAAAGAGCTTGGTCTTGACCGCGACAGCGGCGCCGAGGCGCTGTTAGCGGCCATGGCCGAAAACCCCATCCTGATCGAGCGCCCCATCGCGATGACCGCCAGCCGCGCCGTCATCGGCCGCCCGCCCGAACAGGTGCTAGACCTGCTTTAAGCCCTAGACCGGCGGCACCGGGCGGCGGGGCCGGCGCCCCAAATGCCGTTCGCGCAGGAACACGAAAAGCCCCGAGGCGACGATCAGCGCGATTCCGGCAAAGCTTGTGGCATCGGGCAGATCGTCAAAGATGTAGAACCCAAGCACCGTCGCCGACACGATCTCGAGATATTGCAACGGCGCCAGCAGCGAGGCCGACGCGAACGACAGCGCATAGCTGATGCACACGTGGCTTAGCGTGGCGAACAGCCCCAGGATCATCAAAAGGCGCAGTTCGCGCGCCTCGGGCCATGACGGATCAAGCGGGCCGACGCCCGATCCGTTGAACATCCAGAGCACCGGCAAGCCCAACACCAGCGCCGCCAGTCCGGTATAGGCCTGAAGCGTGATCGGGTGCATCCGCGTCGCCATCTTTCGCGTCAGGATCATGTAGATCGCGAAACACCCCGCCGTCACCAAGGGCAGCATCGCCACCGGCCCGACATCCTGGAAACTGGGCCGGATGATCATCATCGCCCCGGCAAACCCGATGGCGCAGGCGATATAGCGGCGCGGGCCAATCGGCTCGCCGAGCAGCAGCCCGCCAAGGATGGTCAGGATGAACGGCTCGACGAAAAAGATCGCGATGGCATCGGCAATCGGCATCGCCCTGAGCGCCGTGAAAAAGCACCCCGTCGCCACAAGCATCAGGCCCGAACGCGCCAGATGAAGCCCGACCTCGCCCCGCGCCGGGCGATGCAGCCATCCCGCCAGCGCGGCCAGGGGCATCAAAAGTGCCACCTGTATGGCAAAGCGGGTCGCCGCCACCTGCCCCACAGCAAGGGCATCGCCGATCAGCTTGGCGCAAGAATCCATCATCGGCGCGATGATGGCAAACCCCACCATCAGCAGAATACCAAGGCTGGTACGGCCCGGCCCGTCCATCAGCAGTTCGGCACATTGACGGCAAGGCCGCCAAGCGAGGTTTCCTTGTATTTCTCGCTCATGTCCGCGCCGGTCTGGCGCATGGTCTCAATGCAGGCATCCAGCGGCACCAGATGGGTGCCGTCACCGCGCAGCGCCAGCGAGGCCGCCGAAACCGCCTTGATCGCGCCAAGACCGTTGCGTTCGATACAGGGCACCTGAACCAGCCCCTTTACCGGGTCGCAGGTCATTCCAAGGTGATGCTCAAGCGCGATTTCCGCCGCATTTTCAATCTGCGCAGCCGTGCCGCCCAAAACCGCACAAAGCCCCGCCGCCCCCATCGCCGCGGCCGATCCGACTTCGGCCTGACATCCCGCCTCGGCGCCCGAAATCGAGGCGTTGAACTTGACCAGCCCGCCAATCGCGGCGGCGGTCAGAAGGAAATCCTCGATCCGGTCCTCGCTGGCGCCGGGCACATGTTCAAGCCAGTATTTGATCACCGAGGGCACCACGCCCGCCGCGCCATTGGTGGGCGCGGTCACGACCTGCCCGCCAGCGGCGTTTTCCTCGTTCACCGCCATGGCATAGGCGCTCATCCAGTCGTTGATCTTATGCGGCGCATTCAGGTTGGTGCCGCGCTCGTCGATCAGCGCATCGCGGATGCCCTTGGCGCGGCGCTTGACGTTCAGGCCGCCGGGCAGGGTGCCATCGGTGCTAAGGCCGCGTTCGATGCAATCATCCATCACCTGCCAGATTCGCGCCACGCCCGAGCGCAGGTTCTCTGGCCCGCCGCGCGCGATTTCGTTGGCCTTCTTCATCTGTGCGATGGACTTGCCGCTGGTCTCGGCCATCTCAAGCATCTCGGCGGCGGATTTGAACGGATAGGGCACCGGATCGCCCTCATCGGTGTTCTTGCCTGCGGCAAGTTCGGCCTCGGTCATAACGAAACCGCCGCCGATGGAATAATAGGTTTCCTGAAGGATCACATCGCCCTGAAGGTCGGTCGCCATCAGGATCATGCCATTGGCATGCCCCGGAAGATTCGGCCCGAAATCAAACAGCAGATCATCCTTGGGGTGGAATTTCAGCTCGGGCAGGCCCGGCGGCGTCACGGTCTCGGTCTCGCGGATCTGCGCAAGCACCGCCTCGGCCTTGTCGTGATCATAGGTCTCGGGCAGAAGGCCGGCCAGCCCCAGAATGGTCGCCCGGTCAGAAGCATGCCCGACGCCGGTAAAGGCCAGAGAGCCGTGCAGTGACCCGCGCAGGCCGCCATAGTGAAACGGTGCCGCGCGCATCTTGTCCAGGAACCGGGCCGCAGCCACCACCGGCCCCATGGTGTGCGAGGACGACGGGCCGATGCCCACTTTGAACATGTCAAAAACCGAAAGAAACATCAGGGGGTACTACCTTCTGGTGGCTTGGGGTTTGTTAGGCCGGGACGGGGTAAGCGCCCGAGCCCTCGGCGGTTATCGCAGCTAGCATAACGTATAGATGGTCCAGACGCGTCGTGAAATCGCGCATGCGCGGCCAGTTGCCGGTGCAAAAGCGAATTGATCATGCTGAATTGCATTCCGTCGGGGTCCGGGACTGAGATCAGGTTGCGCTTCCTTCGGGGGGATCGGCATACTCCGGCGCCGTGAAGGGCGCGCCATTCAGGCCTTCGGCTTTTATCGCGGCCGCAACGCTGCGGCGTTGCTCAAGCCGGATCGCCATATCACGCAGATGCGGCCAGCGGGAAAGCGAAAACCATCCCGCCCCACCCATCGGCGCCGGGTAAAGCACCATCCAGCGCAACAGCGGCGCCAGATAGAGATCGAGCAGCGAGGGATCAGCCCCGCAAAACCATGCCCGCCCAGAGGCCGCCATGCTTTCGAGCGCGTCGAGATGGCGGGCAATCTCGCCCTGCATGTGACCGCGCAGGGCGAGATCCGCGCCAGGGTCGTCGCCAACGTACTGAGCCGGGTAAAACGTCATCCGCAGCGCCGGGTGCAGCGTGTTTGACAGGAAGAACAGCCATTTCAGGAAATCGCCCCGCTCAACGCTCTCGACCATTGGGGCAAGTCGGCAGTGCCGGTCCGCGAGCCAGAGCAGGATCGCGCCGGTCTCGAACAACACCCCCTCGGGGGTTTCCAGCACTGGAATCAGCCCGTTCGGATTGAGCGCCAGATAGGCCGGTGATTTATGTGCCGCCCCGGCGCGATCCACCAGGACGCAGGTGTATGGCACACCCAGCTCTTCAAGCGCGAGACGAATGATCAGCGAGGCATTGTCCGGCGCGTAGTGCAGGCGATAGATCTCTGTCATGGCAAGCCTCTGGCGCGCATCCGGGGGCGACGGCGCGCATGAGTATTTGGAGAAAGATGAAAGATCAGGCGCGTCTAGCCTTTGTCGCCCACGTTTTCGGCAAAGGCGGTTTTGAAGGCGGCCTGTTTTTCGGGGCTGGCCTCGGTCTGATGGCTGGCTTTCCAGTCGTCGTATGGCATGCCGTAATAAATCTCGCGCGCCTCGTCCTTGGTCATCTCGATGCCGCGTTCGTTGGCGGCCTCCTGATACCAGCGCGACAGGCAGTTGCGGCAAAAGCCTGCCAGGTTCATCAGGTCGATGTTCTGCGCGTCGGTGCGGTCTTCCATCCGGTGTTTTGGCAGGCGGCGGAAGGCGGCGGCCTGGAGTTCGATCTCGGTCTGCGGATCCATAGGTGCGCTCCTTAAAAAACAAATGCGTCCGCCTGCGTGACTAGCAAGCGGACGCTGGGGGTACAACATTGCGATATTGTTAGATCAGTTTCAGCGCGAAATAGGGCATTACATTGAAGGCAAGAATCAACGTTTTATAGTTGGCGAGATAGGTAAAATAGCCCTTCTTCACGTCAGCGGGTTCCATGTCCAGCATACTGGCGTGAATGGCCGCAAATTTGTCGCGGCCCGCCAGTAACAGGATGGTTGTCAGAATCAGAAATCCAAGGTTCAGTACAGTCATCCAACCGAAGAATGC
>NZ_CAJXIP010000109.1 GCF_913054395.1 uncultured Roseovarius sp. | reverse complement strand
CCCAGTCGTAAAATGCCCTCGCGCCGCGCAGGCTTGCCACAAGGCCGGGGGCATCGGTGGGCTTGACCGAAATCCGCCAGACATCGCCCATCGCGTCATGATAGGGCGCCACATCGCGGATCGCGGCCCAGGTGGCCTCGGTCTCTTCGGGGCTTGCATCAACCGTGATCTGTCCCAGATCGGCCAGCATGGATTGCAGTTCTGCGGCGCGGTAAGCGACCGAGTTTTCAAAGCCTTCAAGCCGCAAAAGCGTGGTCGGCGCGCCATCATTGCCGCCCTGAAGGTGCGCCGCGCCCGACACCTCGTAGGGCGAGCCAAGCGCGCGGCCAAGGGCGCTGACGGCGGCCTCATCGGCCAGCCCTTCGATACGCAAAGTCGCGGCATGGCGCGGCTTCGGCAGCACCTTGAGCGACACTTCGGTCAACACGCCCAATGTGCCATAGCTGCCTGCCATCAGCTTGACCAGATCATAGCCGGTGACATTTTTCATCACCCGGCCACCGTTCTTGATGATCTGTCCGCGCCCGTCGACAAAGCGCACGCCAAGCATGAAATCGCGCGCGGCGCCGGACTGAATGCGGCGCGGGCCGCTGACATTGGCCGCCGCCACCCCGCCAATCGTCGGCGTGCCGGAGGTGCCCAACAGGCCGCGATGATCCATCGGTTCAAAGGCAAGGCGCTGACCTTCACCATCCAATGCCGCCTCGATCTCGGCCACAGGTGTGCCTGCCCTGGCCACAAGCGTCAGTGATCCGGGCTCATAAAGCTCGATCCCCGACAGGGCGCTTGTGCTTAGAATCGTGCCATTGGTCGGCATCCCGATGGGGCGCGTGCCACCACCCTGAATGCGCAGCGGCGCGTCGGCATCGGCGATGATCCGGGCCAGATCATCTTCGGTTTTGGGGGTCAGCATATTGGAAATCCTTTCGCCGTTCAGGCGGCCACGTCGCGATGTGAATCCGAGGACAAAAGCGGGAACACCTTGGCCGGGTTCAACAGCCACTGGCCGTCAAACACGTCCTTGACGGCCATCTGCGCCTCAAGATCGGCAGGGTCATATTGATAGGTCATCAGATCACGCTTTTCGATGCCCACCCCGTGCTCGCCGGTCAGGCAGCCGCCCACCTCGACGCAAAGCTTGAGGACCTCGGCACCGAAATCTTCGCAGAGCTCAAGATCGCCGGGCTTGTTGGCATCAAACAGGATCAGCGGGTGCATATTGCCATCGCCCGCGTGGAACACATTGGCCACATCAAGGCCGAATTCACGGCTCATCTCGCCGATCCGCTTGAGGACATACGGCAGTTCGCTGACCGGAATCGTGCCGTCAAGGCACATGTAATCGTTGATCTGCCCCATCGCGCCAAAGGCGGATTTGCGACCAAGCCAGATCTTGGCGCTTTCCTCTGCCGAGCGGCTCTGGCGCAACTCGACCGGGTTGTGACGGCGCGCGATTTCCTCGATCAGGGCAAGTTGTTCGTCGATCTCTGCATCCGAGCCTTCGACCTCGACAATCAAAAGCGCCTCGCACATCGGATAGCCGGCCTTGGCGAAGGCTTCGGTCGCCTCGATACAGGGGCGGTCCATGAATTCGATCGCCACCGGCAGAACGCCCGCCTTGATGATGTCGGACACACAGGCGCCCGCGACCTCGTTGCTGTCAAAGCCGATCAACACGGGCCGCGCGCCTTCGGGCTTGTGCAGGATCCGCAGGGTCGCCTCGGTCACAACGCCAAGCTGACCCTCGGAACCACAGATAAGCCCCAGAAGATCAAGCCCTTCGGCATCAAGGAAGGCACCGCCGATCTCGGTCACGGTGCCATCCATCAGCACCATGGTCACCCCCATAAGGTTGTTGGTCGTCACCCCGTATTTAAGGCAATGCGCGCCGCCCGAATTCATCGCGATATTTCCGGCAATCGCGCAGGCAAGCTGTGATGACGGATCGGGGGCATAGAAAAAGCCGTTTTCCTCGACCGCGCCGGTCACGCTCAGATTGGTGCGGCCGGTTTGAACCCTGATAAAGCGGTTCTCGTAATCGGTTTCCAGCACGTCACTCAGGCGCGCGACACCAAGGATCACGCTATCGGCCGTCGGAAGCGCCCCGCCCGCCAGTGAGGTGCCAGAGCCGCGCGGCACCACCGGCACGCCCATCTCGTGACAGATCCTGAGAGTGTCCGAAACCTCTTGCGTGCTTCCCGGAAGAACGGCCAGCAGCGGCGCGCACTTGTAAGCCGTCAGGGCGTCACACTCATAGACTCGGGTTTCCGATGGATCGGATATAACCGCGTCAGACGGCATAACCTCAAGCAATCGCGTGATTAATTCTGCTTTCCGCGCAATAATTTCTGGCTTTGGGGTTGGCATTTCCATGGTCGCGCTCCCTATGATTGGTAATAAAATATAACCAATTTTTGCTTATGGCAAGTCAAACCTTCCGGCGGTAATGTGCCACCATGTCATGGACCGATCCTTTCGCCTATTTCAATAGCCTCGATCTGGCCGCGCTCGCGCTGTTGTTCGGGTCTTGGGCGCTGACCGGCTTTGCGATTGATAACGCACCCAGGGGCCTTCCGTCGGTGTCGGGCCTGATGGCGCAATATCGGCGCGAATGGATGGTCGTGATGATCTCTCGCGATCCGCGCATATTCGACGCGCATATCCTTGGCACATTACGATAGGGTACATCCTTCTTTGCCTCGGCGACCCTGATTGCGATAGGTGGTTCACTGGCGCTTTTGGGCGATCTTGACCGGGTAATCGGCCTTGCCGGCGATCTGACGCCGGAACAGGAGCCTGATGTCGTCTGGGAGGTCAAGATTTTGATCATTCTGCTGTTCCTGGCCAATGCCTTTCTGAAATTCGTCTGGTCCAACCGGCTGTTTGGCTATTGTGCCGTGGTGATGGCCGCCGTGCCCAACGATGCCAGAGATGCCCGCGCCGCCAGCCGTGCGCGCAAGGCGGGCGAAATCAACATAACGGCGGCGCGCGGCTTTAATCGGGGTCTGAGGTCGCTTTACTTTGCGCTGGCGACAGCGGCATGGCTTTTGGGATCAGAGGCGCTGATCGCGGCAACGCTTGTCACCGTCTTGGTGTTGCTGCGCCGTGAGTTCGCGTCACAGTCGCGCGCGGTCCTGATGCAGCCCGATGACAGCGAAACCCACACACAGACGTGACTGTTATTAACAGGAGATCGCGCTATGATATGCGCCATGAAACAGATCACATTTATCCTCGCCGCCTGTCTTATGGGCACTGCCGTTTCGGCAAGCGAGCCTCGTGTGCTTGATATCAAGGTCGAGAAATTTGGCATGTCTTGGCGCGTGGATGTCACGATCGAGCATACCGATACCGGCTGGGAGCATTATGTTGATGGCTGGGAGGTGCTGGACAGTGCTGGCAAGCGGCTTGGCTATCGCCTTTTGCATCACCCGCATGTCAACGAACAGCCATTTACCCGATCGCTGACCAATCTGGCGCTGCCGGATGGGACACGCGAGATTTTCGTGAAACCACATTGTTCGGTCGATGGCTGGGCGGGTGAGGCCGTGCGCGTCGAATTGCAGCCCTGAACAAGACAGCCTGTCAGGCCTAGCGCCGCCCCTCGCGCAGCCATCCCGACAGGATCAGCCCGGACACCAGCAACAAGGTAAGCCATGCCGGCAAAAGCGGCATCTGGCTGACGCTGCGGGTCTCATAGGCCCCGCGCGGCGTGATCCCGATCCAACCGCGCCCGGCGGCGGGGCGGCCTTCGCGTACCTCGCGGATGCGTGGCACACCATCGGCAAGCGCACGCACCCCGCCATTTGTGGCGCTGATCAGCGGTTGCAGAGCCTCGGCGCTGGCGATGGTCTGTTCAAACTCGACCGGGGCGGCGGGGCCAAGACCGATCACCGCGCTTTGATCGTCGTTTACCAAACGGTAAAGCCCGATTTCCGGCCCGTCATAGACATGCTCGAACCGCCCTGGCGAGACCTCTTTCAGGCTGCGTTCAATTACCTCACCGGACGGTGTTGTGATGCTCAGCGGGCCGACCGTATCCGCGAGCGAGCGGCGGATCACGCGCATCTGCTGGCCGGTGGCCTCGGCCCAAAGCGCCTCTTCCTCAAGCTCGGGTTCCTTCATCATCCAATGCGCCAGGCGTCGCAGCAGTTCAAGCTGCGGTCCGCCGCCCTCGAACCCGCGGCCCCAAAGCCAGGCATGATCCGAGGCCAGAAGCGCCACGCGTCCCTCCCCGACCCGATCCAGTAACAGAAGGGGGCGATCGCCTGCGCCGGACATGACGACATCGCCCGAGTTCTGTATCACCTCGATCTGGCGCATCCAGCGTCCCCAATCGCCGTCTTCTGTTCCTGCGGCCTGTAGTCCGGCGGTGACAGGATGACGCTGCCCAAGGTCGGTGACCTTGGGGCGGTATCCTTCTTCCACCACCCGCGCAGTGGGGCGGGCGGGCACGATGTCCTCGAACGGTCCGCGATAGATGCTTTCGGCCCCGGCAAAATCCGGCCCGGCCGCGAACAGAACTGCGCCGCTATTTTTGACATACTGGCGGATATTATCGAGATAGATCGACGGCAGGATGCCGCGCCGCCGATAACGGTCAAAGATGATCAGATCGAAATCATCGACCTTTTCCAGAAACAGTTCGCGCGTGGGAAAGGCGATAAGCGACAGCTCGCGCACCGGCACGCCGTCCTGCTTTTCCGGCGGGCGCAGGATCGTGAAATGCACAAGGTCGACCGAGCTGTCGGATTTCAGAAGGTTGCGCCAGGTCCGCGTGCCGGGATGCGGCTGACCCGAGACCAGAAGTACGCTAAGGCGATCCCGAACGCCGTTGATCTGAATGAGCGCGGTGTTGTTGCGATCGGTAAGTTCGCCCGCCGCGGCGGGCGTGGTGAACTGCAACACGTTGCGCCCGCCATGCGGCAGGGTCAGCGGCAGATCAATCGTTTCGCCAAGCGCCACCTCAAATCGGCGCGGTTCTGCGCCGTCAACCGAGATATCAAGCGGCACGGTCGAAACACCCTCGGGGGCCGCACCTTCATCGGTGATCGTCAGGGTCATGCGCACCTCTTCGCCGAGGATGGCAAAGGCGGGGGCGTTGTCGATCCTTAACCGCCGGTCCCAATCGCCCTCGCGACCGGTATGCAACAGATGCAGGGGCGCGGGCAGGGGCGGCGCGCGCTCAACATCATGCAGCCGCCCGTCCGATAAAAGGATCATGCCGGCAATCCGGCCCTGCGGTTCCTCGGCCATGGCCTGCGCAAGCGCCGTCATCATCTGGGTGCCGCCGTTGTCGGGCGCATCGGGCACACGCAGGCGGCGCACGTCGGTGTTGCCCCGCGCCTCTAGCCGTGCGGCAAGGGTATCCGCCGCCTCTGTGGTCATCGCCCCGCGATCCGCAAGCCGCTGACTGGCGCTTTCATCCTCGACGATCATCACGATATCCGACAGCGGCGCGCGATCTTCCTGCTGGTAAACCGGTCCCATAAGCGCACCCAGGATGACCAGCCCGGCAAGCGCGCGAAACGCCCAGCCCGACAACCCGCGCCAGACCGCCAGCCCAAGACCGGCGGCAAGGATAACGGCAAGCCCCGCGATCAGAAGCACGGGCAAAAGCGGGTCAAAGATCAGCGTCGCGGTCATTGGCCCAGCCTGTCCAGAAGTGCCGGAACATGCACCTGATCGGATTTGTAATTGCCGGTCAGCACATGCATCACAAGGTTCACCCCAAAGCGATAGGCCAACTCGCGCTGGCGTTCGCCTGCATAGCCCCGCCCGACCGGGAAAAGCGGATCACCGCGCGCGTTCATTGCCCATGCCGAGGCCCAGTCATTGCCGCCGATCACCACCGGCGTCACCCCGTCATTGAGATTGCGAAACGGCATGCCCTCGATGCGTTCGGCATCCGGCGGCGCCGCCTCAACCCAGACCGGGCGGCCCGCGTGGCGACCAGGAAAATCCGTCAGCAGGTAAAAGGCACGGGTCAGGACATGGTCATCCGGCACCGGTTCGAGCGGCGGAATATCCAGCGGCGCGGCCAGCCGCTGAAGCCGGGTGCCATTGGGCGAGGACGTGCCAAAGCCCGCCACATTGGCGTCGCGCGTGTCAAACACGATAAGCCCGCCATTGCGCAGGTAATCGTTCAGCTTCACATAGGCCTCGGCCGAGGGGGTCGGCTGATCCGGGGTGATCGGCCAGTAAAGGATCGGATAAAACGCAAGATCGTCGGTTTCGAGGTTGACGCTGATCGGGTCGGCAGGTTCGATCGAGGTGCGGAAATTAAGCACCTGCCCCAGCCCCGCAAGACCGGCGCGGGCGGTATCATCAAGCGCCGCGTTGCCGGTGATCACATGCGCCAGCACCACCTCGGATGTGGCAAGGATCGCGCGGGCGTCGTCCTGAGCGGCCGCGCTGTGCGGCGTGCCGGAAAGCCCGAGCACCAGCAAAAGCACCGCCGCCGCCCGCATCGGCCAGAGCCGCCCGGAGAGCGCAAGCGAGGCGGCGATATCGGCGACCATCAAGATCAGCGCCGCCGCCAAAAGCCATCCACCCAGGCGCAGTTCGGGTGCCCGCGCCAACCCTTCGACCGGGATGCGCGCGGGCCAGGCCATAGGGGTCAGCGTGGTATCGACGGATACCACATTGCGTGCAATCCGCCGGTCCGGCCCGTCATAAATGCCGGGGGCAAGGTCGGGCCCAAGCGGTGCGGCAAGGATACGCTCGCCTGCCACACCGGGCAGGGTGCCCGCATCGTTGAGGGCGCCAAACCCGTCAAGCACTGCGACCGGCTGCCATGTGGTGCCCGACAGTTCGGTCGCATCCGGTGGGGTCACGGCTGAGGACACGGCAAGCCGCTCCAGCATCTGCACGAACAGGCCCGACAGCGGCAGGCTTGACCATTCGGCATTGGCGGTGACGTGAAACAGCACGACCTGTCCCGCGCCGATCCGCTTGCGGGTGACAAGCGGGGTGCCGTCGCTAAGCTGCGCGATCACCCGCTCGGCAAGCACCGGGTCGGGCTGGGCCATGACCTGTGCGTTGACCCTGACGTCATCGGGAATCGTCAGGCCGTAAAATGGCGTGCCTTCGGCAAAGGGGGCCAGCGCCTTGGGTTCGCCCCAACTCATCGCGCCGCCAACCGTGCGGCCCCCGGCGCGCAGGCGCACCGGCATAAGCGGGGCCTCTTCGGTGCGCGAGACGTCGCTTGCGGCAAGGCGCGGCCCGGCAAAGCGCAGCAAAAGCCCGCCCTCGGTGGTCCAGTCGAGAAGCGCGGCCTGTTCAGCCCCCGAAAGCGTTGCCACATCGGTCAGCACGATCACATCCGGATTGGCCGGCAAAACATCCATCAGGGCGCCGTCCAGAAGATCGGCGGTGGGGATCAGCGCCTGTTCGAGATAGTGCAGCGGCGACAAAAGCTCTAGCCCTTCGCGATCATCGCGCCCGGCGATCATCGCCACCTCGCGCCGCTTGAGGGCGTCATCGCCAAGCGTAACGGCCCCGGCATGATCCTGTCCCGCGATTTCGAACCGGGTCAGTCGCGCGCGCAATTCGGGCGGCAGTGACAGCGCGCCTTGCGCCTCTGTCTCGCCCTCGCCAAACCGCATCGGAAGGCTGGCAAGAACACGCGGCAGGCCAGCGGGGTCAAGGCCATGCGCGTTGACGATGATGTCGCGTGGCGGACCTGCCGCGGCGCGCAGCGCCTGCAATTCAACGGCGCCATCGGCCAGCGTTGCAGGCTTGAGCGCCAGGATCGGTCGCGGGCTTTCATGCGCGGTTACCGGGCCGCGTGCCTCAAGCGCGGCAAGCAGGTCATCGCGCCCCTCCTGTGCAAGCCCGTCAGAGAACCAGCGGGTTTCAAACGTTGCATCGCCCAGCATCCCGGCAGCCTCGGCAAGCCTTTCGGGCGTGACCGACCAGGGTGCAGGGGCAAGGCCGGGCAGGCGGCTGCGCCAGCTTTCGGCGGCTTGAAACAGGGGCGGTTCGGGGTCGCTGAGCTGCATCACCGCAGCGGGGCGCCCGGCGCGTGCGGCCTCCGTCAAAAGCCCGTCGATCACCGCGATCTGTGCCCCCCAGTCGCGCGCAGCTGCCCATGTGCCATCCAGCAGGATCAAAAGCGGCCCGGTGGCGCGGGCCGCGCCCTCGTCGCGTGGATTAAGAACCGGCCCGGCCAGTCCGATAATGACCGCTGCTACCGCCAGCATGCGCAGCAGCAACAGCCACCACGGCGTGCGGTCGGTAACGCTATCGTCGTCCTTGAGGCCAAGCAAAAGCGCCACGCCGGGAAATCTGCGCCGCACAGGCGCGGGCGGCACGGCGCGCAGGATAATCCAGAGGATCGGCAAAGCGGCCAGTGCGATCAGCAACCACGGCGCGGCAAAACCGATGGGTCCAAGCATCATGTGCCTTCCCCCTCGTCAATCGCGCGGTAAAGCCACAAAAGCGCCGCTTGCGCGCTGTCGCTTGTGTGATGACAGCCAAACCGCCAGCCGATCACAGAGCAAAGCGAGGCCAGTTCTGATTTGCGCTCGGCGAGCCGTTCCAGATAGCGGTCGCGCAGGTCATTTGCCTTGAGGGTCTCATGTGCCACAGTGCCGCCGATACTTTCAAATATCGTGCGTCCCGCGTAAGGAAACGCCTCTTCGGCGGGGTCGAGTACCTGACAGAGAACGCCGCGCACGCCGCGATCCGCCGCTGCCGTCAGGGCGCCGCGCAGGCCCTTGAGATCGCCCATGAAGTCAGAGATCAGGATCGCGCGGCCGTGCGGCAACAAACCGGTCATGTCGGGGCTGGCGTAATCCTCGTCGCTGTCTTGCATCAGGGCTTCGGTCAGGCGCGCGATCTGGACCTGACCGCGCCGGGGCGGCAGGGCCCCACCGGTCAGGCCGACCCGCTCGCCGCCACGAATAAGCAGGATCGCGCTTGCGAGGGCCAAAAGCCGGGCGCGGTCGGCTTTGTCGGGCAATCCCTTGTCGCTGGCAAACCGCATAGAGGCCGCCGGATCGACCCAAAGCATCACGCTTTGGGCGATCTGCCATTCGCGTTGGCGCACGAATTGCGCATCGCTGCGCCCCGATCGGCGCCAGTCGATCATCTGGCGGCTGTCGCCGGGTTGCACCGGTCGGTATTGCCAGAAATCGTCGCCCTGTCCCGCGCGCCGCCGCCCGTGCTCGCCCAGCAGAACCGTACCGGCAAGATGCTCGGCCCGCGCCAAAAGCGGCGGCAGGCGGGCGGCTTCGGCCTCGGCGCGGGGGCGCAGGGTGGGCACGGCGGCGTTCATGTCACGCGGCGACCTCGATCTTGGCGACATCTGCGACCGCACGCGCAATCAGCCCGTTCAGGCTATCGCCGCGGGCCCGTGCCGCAAAGTTAAGCGCCATGCGGTGACCAAGCACCGGTTGCGCCATCGCAGCCACATCGCCTGCATCCGGCGCCAGCCGTCCCTGCAGCATCGCGCGCGCCCGCACCGTCAGCATAAGCGCCTGCGCGGCCCGCGGCCCCGGCCCCCAGGCAACAGTGTCGCGCACGTTTTCGCTGGCGCTTGGGTCATCCGGGCGACAGGCGCGCACCAGATCCAGGATCGCCTCCATCACCGCCTCGCCAACGGGCATCCGGCGCAACATCTGTTGGGCGGAAATCAGATCGGCGGGGGCAAAGACGGCGTGTGCTTCTTCCTCGGCGGCGCCGGTGGTGGCGAGCAGGATCGCGCGCTCTGTGTCGCGGTCGGGATAAGGCACCTCGATCTGGACCAGAAAGCGGTCAAGCTGGGCCTCGGGAAGGGGATAGGTACCTTCTTGTTCAATCGGGTTTTGCGTGGCGAGCACGTGAAACGGCGGCTCAAGCGGGCGGTTGGCGCCTGCGACGGTGACCTGGCGCTCCTGCATCGCCTGCAACAGGGCCGATTGGGTGCGCGGGCTGGCGCGGTTGATTTCATCGGCCATCAGAAGCTGGCAGAAAATCGGCCCTTCGATGAATTTGAACGCCCGGCTTCCGTCGCTGGCGGTTTCAAGCACCTCGCTGCCGAGGATATCGGCCGGCATCAGGTCAGGGGTGAACTGAACCCGGTTGGTATTGAGCCCCATGACCGTGCCAAGGGTTTCCACAAGCCGCGTCTTGCCAAGCCCAGGCAGACCGATCAGCAAACCGTGCCCGCCGCACAAAAGTGCTGAAAGCGCCAGGTCGACCACCTGTTCCTGCCCGATGAAGCGCCGGGTAATCGAGGCCCGCGCCTGTGCAAGCTTGTCTTCAAGCGCCTCCAGACCAGCAAGAAGGTCGGTGTCATCGGTCATGGCAAAACTCCTGTCTGGACTATATCCTATCGGTAGAGTGTATCGCGCGAGAGAGAAATGGCAAAAGCAATGAGCAAAGAATCCGTCACGTCACCGTCAGCCGAAGGGATTGCCGCCTCTGCAAGGGCCGCCGGGGCCAAGGCGCGCGGCCTTCCGCCGGTGCATCTTTGGAATCCGCCTTTTTGTGGTGATCTTGACATGCGAATCGCCCGCGATGGCACGTGGTTTTACCTTGGCACCCCGATCGGACGGGTCGAACTTGTGCGGCTGTTTTCCACTATCCTGCGGCGTGACGGCGATGACTATTTCCTTGTAACACCAGTGGAAAAAGTCGGCATCACCGTCGATGACGCGCCCTTTGTCGCGGTCGATTTCGAAGTCTCGGGAACCGGCGAAAGCCAGGAGTTGCGGTTTGAAACCAATGTCGGCGACCATATGACCGCCGACCCGGATCACCCTATTCGCGTAATTCGGGATCCTGAAACCGGCGAGCCGTCGCCCTATGTCCTTGTGCGCACCAACCTTGAGGCGCTGATCGATCGCAAGAGCTTTTACCGGCTGGTTGATATCGGTGTGCATCATGAGGGCTGGTTCGGGGTCTGGTCGGGCGGCGCGTTCTTCGGTCTTATCCCGAGCGACGAACTGCTGGCCGATTAACCCCGCGCCGATCACGCCAAAGGGGGAAATCACGAAACGGTTTCCCCTGCGTCAACGTCCTTTTTAGGCCATCATCCGCGCATTTTGTGGTATTCCCATCGCGCGAGCGGGCACAAATGATCCGCTATAAGACAGTGTGAAAAGGGACGAACATGATTCAAGAGTTCAAGGATTTCATTGCCAAGGGCAATGTGCAGCAGATGCCCGGCGCAGCGATGGACGACCCGAACAATCTGTTGATGCAGCAAGTCGATGGCACGTTTGTTGAGCGCGGCGACGTGGCGGGGATTGCCACTTTGGCGCGCAGTCGTGGGGCGGCGCTGGTTGATATGAACCACGATGGATTGCTGGATTTGGCGGTGGTGAACCGGCGGGCGCCGCTGGAGGTTTATCAAAACGTCACTGACGCGACGGGCAATTGGGTGGCGCTGACCTTGATGGGGAAAGAGGCCAACAGCCAAGCCGTGGGGGCGTTTATTGAGGTGAAGGCCGGCGGGCGCGTGTATCTGCGAGAAATCACCGTGGGCGGAGGTCATGCCGGTGGTGTGTCCGGGCCGCAGTATTTTGGGCTGGGC
>NZ_CAJXIP010000108.1 GCF_913054395.1 uncultured Roseovarius sp. | reverse complement strand
GGGGGCGCCCCATGGGCCGCCCCGACGCCCCTCCCCGCCACAATGACTTCAGCCGTTTTCCCGCAGGATATGTCCGGCAAGGTACAGGGAGCCGCAAATCAGTACCCGGCACTCAGGATCCCGGGTCAGGATCGCCTGCAGCGCCGCCGCCACACTCTCCGCAACGTGACTGGTCAATCCCACCGACCGCGCCGCGGTCTCGGTCTCTGCCGCGGAAAGGGTCGCCGCCTCGCCGGGTATGGACACCGCCGTCAGGCTCAGCGCCTCAGCGGCAAGCGGCCGCAGATACCCGGTCACATCCTTGGTGTTCAACATGCCGCAAATCAGATGCGTGGGGCGGTTCGGCAATCGGGCCAACACCTCCGCCAGAGCAAGCCCCGCCGCCGCATTGTGCCCCCCGTCGAGCCAGAGCTCTGCCGCGCCTGCGGCCGCCACCAAGGGACCGGTCCTCAGGCGTTGCATCCGGGCAGGCCATACGGCGTTTGCCAGTGCCGCCTCGCAGCCCATCTCGGAGGCGCCCAGATGGCGCAGAACAGCCAGCGCAGCGCCTGCATTCTGCACCTGATGCGCCCCGATCAACGCACGCAGCGGTAAATCCAGCAGCCCCCGTTCGTCCTGATAAACCAGTCGCCCGGCCTCTTCGGTGACATGCCAATGCTGGCCATATGCAATCAGCGGCACGCCGAGCCGCGCGGCGGTGGTCTCGATCACCTCCATCGCTTCGTCGGGCTGCGGCCCCACGACAACAGGCACGCCGCATTTGATGATCCCCGCCTTTTCGGCGGCAATTTTGGCCAGCGTATCGCCCAGGAATTGCTCATGGTCGATGGAGACCGGGGTAATCACCGAAATCGCGGGCGAGATCACATTGGTTGCATCCAGCCGCCCGCCGAGCCCCACTTCCAGCAGCGTGAAATCCGCAGCCCTGCGCGCAAACGCCAGCAAGCCCGCCACGGTGGTGATCTCGAAATAGGTGATCGATTCACCGCCATTGGCGGCGTAACATTCGTCAAGCACCGCCGTCAGATGCTCTTCCGAGATCAGGTCGCCGGCAAGCCGGATGCGTTCGTGGAACCGCGCCAGATGAGGCGAGGTATAGGCGTGTACGCGCTTGCCCGCCGCCTCAAGTCCGGCGCGGATCATTGCCTGGGTGCTGCCCTTGCCGTTGGTGCCCGCAAGATGGATCACCGGCGGAAGATCGTTCTGCGGATTGCCGAGCGTGTCCAACAGGCGCCAGACACGATCGAGCGTGAGGTCGATGATTTTCGGGTGCAGCGCCATCATCCGTTCTAGAATGGCGTCGGATGTGGGGGCGCTCATTTCTTGGCGGGCTTCTTGCTGGATTGTGTCGCGGCAGTATCGGCCGCCGGTGCGGGCAGGTCGCCGCGCACAACGGGCGAAAGCCCCATCAGCATGCGGGTAATGGTGATCAGCTCGTCACGCATCTCGGTGCGCGGCGTCACCCGGTCAAGCATGCCATGCTCAAGAAGGTATTCGGCGCGTTGAAACCCTTCGGGCAGTTTCTCGCGGATTGTCTGTTCGATCACCCGTGGCCCCGCAAAGCAGATAAGCGCGCCCGGCTCGGCGATATGGACATCGCCAAGCATCGCATAGGACGCGGTCACGCCGCCGGTGGTCGGATGGGTCAGCACCACGATATAGGGCAGGCCCGCCTCGCGCAGCATCTGCACGGCCACGGTGGTGCGTGGCATTTGCATGAGGCTAAGGATGCCCTCTTGCATGCGCGCGCCACCCGCCGCCGAAAACAGGATCAGCGGGCGCTTGAGCTTTACGGCCGTTTCCGCCGCGGCAATGATCGCATTGCCCACATACATCCCCATTGAGCCGGCCATGAAGCTGAAATCCTGGGCGGCGGCGACGATCGGCGTGCGGCCAATCTCGCCTGTGGCGACAAGCATCGCTTCTTTCTCGCCGGTGGACTTCTGTGCGCTCCGAAGCCGGTCGGGATATTTCTTCTGGTCGCGGAAATGAAGCGGATCGGGATTCGGTTGCGGCACGTCGATCTCGGAAAAGATGCCGCCGTCAAACAGGCCCGCAAAGCGGTCGCGCGGGGTGATCGCCATGTGATGACCGCAATTGGTGCAGACGTTGAGATTGCCGCTCAGCTCGCGGTGAAACAGCATGGTGCCGCATTCATCGCACTTGGACCACAGGTTTTCGGGCACTTCGCGGCGCGAGAAGATCGAGTTGATCCGCGGGCGCACGTAATTGGTGATCCAGTTCATCGGGCCGGTCCCTCAGTTGTATATCGACCCTGAAATAAGCGGCGCGAACGGGAAATGCAATCAGCGTCGCAACGCCAGCCGGATTGTCAGCCAGCCACAGACCAGGACCATTATGTCAATCGGCATGAAGGCCCAGAATGCATCGCTATCCTCCATCGAGAACGGATAGGAATAAAGCGCAAGCCCGTCGAACTGTCCCTGGGGGGCGGTAATCAGTATGGCGCCGAAATTGTTGATGAAATGAAGCGCCGTCGCCGGGCCGAGCGTGCCGAACCGGGCCGTAAGATCGCCAGCCGCAAGGCCAAAGGCCCCGGCCCAGAGAACAACGATCCAGGCATGCGTGTCAAAGGTGCCCGGATCAAAATGCAACAGGGCAAAGCCGGTCGAGGGCACCCCGATCCAGATCAGCGGCGAGGAAAACCGCGCCGCAAGCTGGCTCTGGAGATAGCCGCGAAACACCACCTCTTCGGCAAAGACCTGAAGAAACAGGCCGACAAGCGCGAGCGGTAAAAACGCCAGCCATGTGCCAAAGACAAGGTTCGGCACGGGCTCCATCCCGCCGGGCATGGGCAGCATCATGACCACTGCGTAAAGCAAAAGCATCGCAAGCAATGCGCGGCGAAACTGGCGTCGCGCCAGGGCAAGCGGACCGACGAGTGTCAGGAACCCGCGTTTGTGCACAAGCCGCAATGCAATCGCGAGGGCGGCGATCAGCAGGGCAAAGATGTACAGGTTCACCAGCACCCCGACCGGGCTTGTGGCGGTTTCAATGGTGGGCGAAATGTACGCCCATGTGTCCGGCGCAAAGGCCCAGGGCAACAGCTCGGCATAGCCAAAGCTGAGGCTCAGGAACACCAGCACGCAGAGCGCCGCACCGCCGAACAGGTAGGGCAGCCCGGCGGTTGCGCGCGCGGGCGCCACAAGGCTGTCATGGGCTTCATATCGCATGATGGGCACGCTATCCGGGCTTGCGGGGTGTTGCAATCGGCTTGCCTGTCTTGCTGCTCTGGCCTAGACCGTTGGCCAGCGTTTACCGGGAGGCCCCTCATGACCAAATTCGACAAAGCCAAACTGCCCAGCCGTTATGTGACAGAAGGTCCCGCGCGGGCCCCGCATCGGTCGTATTACTATGCGATGGGCATGAGTGAGGCCGAGATTCACCAGCCGCTTGTCGGTGTTGCCACCTGCTGGAACGAGGCGGCACCCTGCAACATCGCGCTTAACCGTCAGGCACAGTCGGCCAAGATGGGTGTCAAAGAGGCCCACGGCACGCCGCGTGAATTCACCACCATCACCGTCACCGACGGCATTGCAATGGGCCACGAGGGCATGCGCAGCTCGCTGGCCAGCCGCGAGGCGATTGCGGATACGGTCGAACTGACCATGCGCGGTCATTGCTATGACGCGCTTGTCGGTCTGGCGGGCTGTGACAAGTCGCTGCCGGGGATGATGATGGCGATGGTGCGTCTCAACGTGCCGTCTGTGTTCCTTTACGGGGGGTCGATCCTTCCGGGCCGCCTTGATGGCAAGGATGTCACCGTGCAGGATGTGTTCGAGGCCGTCGGCCAGCATCAGGCCGGCAATCTGAGCACCTGCGACCTTGAAAAGCTCGAAGCGGTGGCATGTCCTTCGGCGGGTGCCTGTGGCGGTCAGTTCACGGCCAATACAATGGCCTGTGTCTCCGAGGCGATCGGCCTTGCCCTGATGAACAGCTCTGGCGCACCGGCACCCTATGAAAGCCGCGACCAATATGCCGAGGCCTCTGGCCGCGCGGTGATGAACCTTCTGGAAAAGAACATCCGCGCGCGCGATGTGGTGACACGCAAGGCGCTGGAAAACGCGGCGCGGGTCGTGGCCTGTACCGGCGGGTCGACCAATGCCGGTCTGCACCTGCCGGCGATTGCCCATGAAGCCGGGATTGATTTCTTCCTTCAGGACGTTTGCGACATCTTCCGCGACACGCCTTATTTCGTCGATCTGAAACCCGGCGGCGCCTATGTGGCCAAGGATCTCTACGAGGTCGGTGGCGTGCCGGTGGTGATGAAGGAACTGCGCAAGGCGGGCCTGTTGCACGAGGATTGCATGACTGCCGATGGCACCACCATCGGCGAGTCGCTGGACAAGATCACCCGCGAGGCCGATGGCCGCGTGATCTATCCGATTTCGGCCCCGATCAGCAAAACCGGCGGTGTTGTCGGCCTCAAGGGCAATCTCGCCCCTGCTGGCGCGATTGTGAAAGTCGCTGGCATGACCGAGGAACAACAGGTCTTTACAGGCCCCGCACGCGTGTTCGAATGCGAAGAAGACGCCTTTGAGGCGGTCAAGGCACGCTCTTACAAAGAGGGCGAAGTGCTTGTGATCCGCAACGAAGGTCCCGCAGGCGGCCCCGGCATGCGCGAAATGCTGGCCACCACGGCCGCGCTTTCGGGGCAGGGCATGGGCAAGAAGGTGGCGCTTATCACCGATGGGCGTTTTTCCGGCGCGACACGCGGTTTCTGTGTCGGCCATGTCGGTCCCGAGGCGGCGCATGGCGGGCCGATTGCCCTGCTCAAGGATGGCGACATGATCACGCTCAACGCCTTGACCGGCGAATTGTCGGTCGCCCTCAGCGATGACGAACTGGCTGCACGCAAGGCTGACTGGAAAGGCCCGCGCGAGACGATCTATGCAAGCGGTGCCCTTTGGAAATATGCGCAACTCGTAGGCGAGACATATAAAGGCGCGGTGACCCATCCGGGGGCCAAAGCCGAACGTCATGTCTATATGGACCTCTGATAAAACCGTGGCCCGGCGATTGATGCGCCGGGCCTTTTTGCCTCTCCTGATCCTGCCGCTCGCCGCCTGCCTTGAGGGCGTGCCCGGCGACGGGGCGGGTGCGCCTGCGCTTAGCACGGTAAGATTTTTCGATGGCGATGTGACCGTATCCGGGCCGCGCGGCTATTGTATCGACCCCCAAAGCCTCAGGCGTGCACCGGACGGCAGCTTTGCCTTGCTTGCCAGTTGTGAAAGTCTGACTGGCACCGTCGGGGTGCTTGTCGACCCGGCGGTGATGACGGTATCGGTTTTGCCGCGTCAGCCCGGCGTGGTTCAGCCCGACTCAGCCGCCATGACCCGCGCCCTGGCCCCGGACGAGGTTTTGCAGGCCTATGACGGTGACGGAATATCGCTGGTCCGGGTCAGGACCGCCGGGCCTGCCGCGCTGCCCGAGGGCGATTTATCCTATTGGCGCGCGGGCATGGTCATCAACGATCATCTGATCGGCCTGGCGATCTATGCACCGATGGGCGGCGTTGTCGCGGGCCCGGCAGGGCGCGCCCTTTTGACGGATCTGGCCGAGACTCTGCGCAAGCAAAGCCCCGAGCGCAAATTTGCACCCGATGCGGAGAAAACCGGCGCCGGGACCCTACCGCAGGCGGCCACGCAACCGCCGGTACAAGCCAAGCAGGGTTTTTGAATGGATTGTTCCCAAGGCAAGGTTAATGCTATGTATTGGATTATCGGGCAGAGTGTTGGTGCAGCACGTCCAGACAAGACTTACGTGGAAATATCCGAATGAAATTTCTAGATTTGGCTGTGCACCGTCAGGCGCTTCGAAAATGGAGCCAGACCGCGCGCAACGCCCCGATGTTGAGCCTTGCCGATCTGCGCAAGGAACGTGCCCGCGCCCGTAAGCTTATGTCTTCGTTGAATGAAGTGATCTCGATCGCTGATAACCGTCTGGCCTTGCCGATGATCGGATCCAACGCCTTTCCCAAGCCGCATGGCACCGATTGGTCCTGGCGCCCCGAGCTTTGGCGTGAACCGTTGCCCGTGCCGGGCATGGCCTCGGTCCGGTCCAAGTCGATGCTTGGGCGCGAGGTGACATTGTTTCACGATTGTGCACATTCCGAGCTTTCCTTGCGACAATTGCGCAACAGCCGCGAGGCGGATCTGGCGCCCTACGGGCTTCGGATGGATGTGTTCGCCTTTGACGGCTCGTTTCTGTCGGTGGTTCTGGATTTCCCGCAAGAGGTGGTGAACGGGTTGACCCGCAGGCATCTTTTGAGGATGGATACGATTGTCGCAATGGAAAAGCCGCTCGAGATATTCGCGCGCCTCAACATCAGGCATGGCCCCAATACCGAACAGATCGTGCGCGAACTGCCGCTGCACGAGGATGAGATCATGGTCGAATTCGATCTGGCCTATTCCAACCTCAATGAAAAGCGGGTGGAACGGGTGTGGATCGACCTGATCTTTGAAAACCCGCAGATGAGCCAGGTCGTCTTGCGCGATCTCACCTTTAGCCGCCGCCCGCGCGCGGAATTGTAAGACTTGCACGAAAGGACCCCTGAATGAGTGAGCTGACGCTGACCAAGACGCGCCTGTTTGAAGGGGTTTGGGAAGGGGTTCTGACCTGTGACGGGGACGGGAATTACCAACCCCAACTCGAGGTGATGCATCTTCAGGAAACCGTGCCGGGCGTCGAGGTGATCGAAAAACCCGAAGAGCGTCTGTGGGTCGTGCGTGTCCCGGTGCCGCCCGCGGCGATTGCCGACGGCGTGCAGACCTTTGTGATCCGCGATGCCCGCACGCGCGAGGTTCTGGACAGTTTCGCGCTCTTGTCCGGCGATGTGCTCAGCTATGATATCCGCTCGGAAATCGCGCTTTTGCGCGAAGAACTTGACCTCTTGAAACGTGCGTTCCGGCGGCATTGCCTGGAAACGATGTAACGCGCATCTGTGACAGCCTGACGCATCCCTTTCATGGGGCGCAGGGCTAGCTCTTCATTGTCGGTACAACCAATCAATGGAGGACGTAACATGTTCAAAGGGCTCGGACTTTCCATCGCGATCATCACCGTCGGCATGCTTGGCCTGCCGGTGGCTATCCTGGCCGCTCTCTGACACTTATCTTGTTTCACAATCGGGTCGGGAACGCAGAGAGTGCGCATCCCGGCCCTTTTGATGCTCCGGTATCCCGAGCCTAGCCGTCCTTCGGCAGGGCGACGATTGCGGGTTCGGCCTCGGGGGCGAGTTCCTCGAAATCAAAGTTGTCCAACCGCCGGGCGCGGCGCCCGGCCTTGTCGGCGGAAATCTTGATATCCGAGATGTCCTTGGCGGCCTGATTGAAATGCCGGTCAAGGTTTTCAACCCGCGTTCCCAACCGCTCGACATCGCCGAAAAGCAGGCCCAATTCGCGCCGGATTGCCCCGGCCTGTTCGCGCATGCGCGCATCCTTGAGAATCGCGCGCATGGTGTTGAGCGTCGCCATGCAGGTGGTTGGCGATACGATCCAGACCTTTGCCGCAAAGCCGTCGCGCACCAGTTCGGGAAAATTCGCGTGCAATTCGGCATAGACCGCCTCTGAGGGCAGGAACATCAGCGCACCATCGGCGGTTTCGCCATCGAGAATGTATTTCTCTGAAATGTCGCGGATATGTTTCCTGACCGAGACCCGCAGAAACTTGGCAGCTTCGTTCAATTCCCAATCGGTCTTGGCGCGGCGCAGGGCCTCATAGGCTTCAAGCGGGAATTTGCTGTCGATGCAGATCGGGCCGGGCGGGTTGGGCAGGTGGATAAGACAATCCGCGCGCCGCCCGTTCGAGAGCGTGTGTTGCAGGCTATAACTGTCCGAGGGCAGGGCCTTGGTCACGATATCGGTCAGCTGAATTTCACCGAATGCGCCACGGGTCTGTTTGTTGCTGAGGATGTCCTGAAGCGACAGAACATCGCCCGAAAGCTTGGTGATATTGTCCTGTGCCTTGTCGATCGCCTGAAGCCGCTGTTGCAGGTCGCCAAGCGATTGCGCGGTGCGGCGGGCCGAGCCTTGCAGGTTCTCCGACATCTCCTCCGAGACATGCGCCAGACGCTTTTCCATCAGTTGCAACAGATGCGATTGCGCCGCGGCCTGTGCCTCGGAAACATGGTTAAGCCCGCCTGCAAGCTGGTGCTGCCCGTCGCTTAGCCCCTGCACACGAAGGCCCAATTGGCCGACCTGCTGGGCCAGCGGTTCGGCGAGTCTGGCAGACCGTGCAGAGGCGCGCACAGCCATGATCAACAGGATCAGTATCAGCAGGACAAACCCGGCCCCGATGAGGGCCGCAAGCACAAGCGGATCGCTGAGCGAAAACTGGGTGTCGCCGATCTGGATCATGTGCGACCGAACAGGCGTTCGATGTCCGACAGCCGAAGCTCGACATAGGTGGGGCGCCCGTGGTTGCACTGGCCCGAAAGTGGCGTGCGTTCCATCTCGCGCAGAAGGGCGTTCATTTCCTCGCCGCTCATGCGGCGCCCCGAGCGGATAGAGCCGTGACAGGCGACCCGTGACAGGATCGCGTCGATCCGCGATTTAAGGGTCTGGCTGTCGCCCTGATCGGCCAGCTCGTCGAGGATGTCGCGCAACAGGGCCGGGGCGTTGATCTGGCCCAGAATGGCCGGGGTTTCGCGCACCGCGATGCTTCCCGGTCCGAAGGGTTCGATGACAAGGCCAAGTCGCGCAAGATCATCCGCCGCGTCGATCAGGCTGGCACAATCGGCCTCTGACAGATCGACGATATCGGGGATCAAAAGCGCCTGCGAGGCAACGCCGCTATCGGCCATCTGCGCCTTGAGACGTTCATAGACAAGCCGTTCATGCGCCGCGTGCTGATCGACGATGACCATGCCGGTTTCGGTCTGGGCGATGATGTAATTCTCGTGCACCTGCGCGCGCGCGGCCCCAAGCGGCAGGGCGGTTGCGGGGGGCTCGTCCGGCTCTTGCGCGCCGGTCTCGATTGGGTCCGGCTCGACCCGTGCGCTATAGGCTTGTTGCATATCGGCAAAGCCCGGCGCTTGCGCCTGATAGCTCAGGGCGCGGGCCGCCGAAGACGGGCGATCCATCTGGTAGACCCGCGCGCCTTCGGGGGCGGTCGGTTCGCGGCGAAACGCCCCAAGCGTGGCACCGGCAACCGTGCTTGAGGCGCGATGGCCTGCCTCGGCCAGGGCATGGCGCAGCCCCGATACGATAAGCCCGCGCGCAAGGCCGGGATCGCGAAAGCGGACCTCGGATTTGGCCGGGTGCACGTTGACATCGACCAGCGTCGGGTCACAGTCGAGAAACAGCGCCGCCGCCGGGTGGCGGTCGCGGCTAAGGACGTCGTTATAGGCGGCCCGCAGCGCGCCATAGAGCATCTTGTCGCGCACCGGGCGGCCATTCACGAAGAGATATTGCGCCACCGAAGAGCCCCGAGAATAGGTCGGCAGGGCGGCATAGCCGGTCATGTTCAGCGCCTCGCGGGTGGCCTCGATCCGCAGGGCGTTCTCGGCGAAATCCGACCCGAGCACGCGCGCCAGACGGCCATGCAGGGCATCGAACAGATCGCCGCTTTCGGCATCGGCGCGAAAGGTCACCCGCCCCTCGCCGCCTCCGGACACATCGCGCAGGGTAAAGCCGACAAAGGGCTCTGCCATGGCAAGGCGCTTGATGGTGTCGCTGATCGCCTGGGTTTCGGCGCGATCTGTGCGCATGAACTTGAGCCGCGCGGGCGTGGCATAAAACAGATCGCGCAGCGTCACGGTCGTTCCGGCATTCAGGGCGGCGGGTTTGATCGCGCCCGCCTGGCCGCCGGAGACCGAGATTTCGGCGGCCTCGAACCCGCGCGCCCGCGAGGTGATCGTCAACCGGCCAACCGCACCAAGCGAGGGAAGCGCCTCGCCGCGAAACCCGAAGGAATGGATGTTGAGAAGGTCCGAGCCGTCGATCTTGGAGGTGGCATGACGCGCCAGCGCCAGCGGCAATTGCTCGGGCGGAATTCCGCATCCGTCATCCACCACGCGGATCAGTGTCTTACCGCCATCGGCAATTGCCACCTCGATCCGCGTCGCCCCCGCATCAAGGGCGTTTTCCACCAGTTCCTTGACCGCAGACGCCGGGCGTTCGACCACCTCACCGGCGGCGATACGGTTGATCGCGCCCTCGTCAAGTTGGCGAATTGTCGGCTGGGCCGGGTCTATATTGGGGTTGGCGATGCTCATACCGCAAGACTTAGCACGGCTTTGGGCGATTCTGCCAGATGCGCCGGGCGGCTTGCGCCAATCCCGCATAAAAAGCCCGGGCGCGAACGCCCGGGAAAATCTCTTCTGGCTGAACAGGGAAGAGGAGGAATCAGCCTTTGGAGAATTCTGGATAGGCCTCCATGCCCAGCTCTGCCATGTCGAGGCCGTTGATCTCGTCCTCTTCGGTGACGCGCAGGCCAAAGATGCCCTTCAGCAGCAGCCAGACAACGGTCGAGGCGACAACAACAAAGGCGCCGACGATCAGGATCGAGATGATCTGGGTGCCAAAGCTTGCATCCGAGTTGGTCAGCGGCACGGCCAGGGTGCCCCAGATGCCGGCGAAGAGGTGCACCGGGATGGCGCCCACGACGTCGTCGATCTTGAACTTGTCGAGCATCGGCACGGCAAAGACCACGATCGCGCCACCGACACCACCGATCAGCACCGACGAGATAAGCGAAGGCGTCAGCGGTTCCGCAGTGATCGACACCAGACCGGCCAGGGCACCGTTCAGGATCATGGTAAGGTCGGGCTTCTTGTACATCAGCTGAGTCAGCAGCAGGGCAACAACGGCGCCCGCAGCAGCGGCAGTGTTGGTGTTCGAGAAGATGCGGCTGATGTCGGCCACGTTACCGGCGGTATCCATGTAAAGTTGCGAGCCGCCGTTAAAGCCGAACCAACCCAGCCACAGGATGAACGTCCCCAGGGTGGCAAGCGCAAGGTTCGAGCCGGGGATCGGGACAACGCGACCGTCCTTGGCATATTTGCCGATACGCGGCCCGAGGATGATGGCGCCTGTCAGGGCAGCCCAGCCACCGACCGAGTGCACGACGGTCGAACCGGCGAAATCAAGGAAGCCCATATCGTGAAGGAAACCACCGCCCCATTTCCAGCTCGCCTGAACCGGATAGATCACAGCCGTCAGGACGATGGTGAACATCAGGAAGGGCCACAGCTTGATCCGCTCGGCCACGGCACCCGATACGATCGAAGCGGTCGCCGCACAGAACATCAGCTGAAAGAAGAAATCCGAGCCGACCGAAGCATAGGTAAGATCAGGTTCCGCACCCGCAAGGCCAACCGGCTCCAGTGCGGTGATCGAAAAGGCGCCAAGGATGCCCTGTATCGACCAGCCATCGCCCGGATACATCAGGTTATACCCCAGAACGAAGTAAAAGATCGAGGCGAGCGAAAACAGCGCCATGTTCTTGGTAAGCTGCATCGCGACGTTCTTGCCGCGTACAAGTCCCGCTTCGAGCATGGCAAACCCGGCGGCCATGAAAAACACCAGAAAGCCCGAGACGAGGAACATGAAGGTGGTGAAGATAAACCCGATATCGGCGTTTGTAGGCGTCGTATCGGCCTCTTGTGCAAGGCCTAGCTGCGGCAGCGCTATAAGCGTTGCGGCAAGGCCAAGTTTGGTCATGGAATTCATTGTAATGTCCTTTCCCCTGCGCACTTAAAGCGCGTCGTCGTTGGTTTCGCCGGTACGCACCCGCACGGCCTGAGCGATGTCGAGAACAAAGATCTTGCCATCACCGATCTTGCCGGTGCGTGCGGTCTTGGTGATCGTCTCGACGACCTGATCGGCCATTCCGGCGCTGACCCCGATCTCGAGCTTGATCTTGGGTACGAAATTCACGGCGTATTCGGCGCCGCGATAGATTTCCGTATGCCCGGATTGCGAGCCGAAGCCCTTGATTTCTGTAACCATCATGCCGCGGACCCCGATATCGGTCAGCGCTTCGCGGACCTCTTCGAGTTTGAACGGCTTTATCGTTGCAATGATGAGTTTCA
>NZ_CAJXIP010000107.1 GCF_913054395.1 uncultured Roseovarius sp. | reverse complement strand
TGGGACCTGATAGACAAGGATCTGATCCTCGCGCAGTTCAGCTTCGGGGATGCGGTGACGGGTTTGGATGACGCTGGCCTCGCCTGTGATTTCTGTGGTGTCAACGCCTGCGGTTACTTCGAAAAACTTTCGGATGGACACGGCATTGGTGGTGTCATCAGCGCCCTGGTCGATCACTTTCAACGTGTCGTCGGGAGTGAGCGTCGCAGCTGACACCTGCACGCCGCCGGTTCCCCAGCCATAAGGCATGGGCATTTCGCGGCTTGCAAAGGGAACCTGGTACCCCGGTATGGCAAGCCCCTTAAGGATGGCTCGGCGGATCATCCGCTTGGTCTGCTCATCCAGATATGCAAAATTATAGTCGCTCATTCCGCGGCCTCCTGCATTGGATATGTCTCGACCGCCTCGCGGCGGAGCTTTCGCACCAGTTCAAGCTCGGATTGGAAATCGACGTAATGCGGCAGCTTGATATGCTCGAGAAACCCCGTCGCCTGAATGTTGTCGCTATGATAAAGAACGAATTCCTCATCCTGCGCAGGCGCCCCGAGATTGTCTTCGCCAAGCTCTTTCCAGCGCAGGGCGCGATCCACCAGAGCCATTGAAATCGCCTTGCGCTCGGACATGCCGAACACGAGACCATAGCCGCGCGTGAATTGCGGCGGCTCGGTTTTCGAGCCCTGAAACTGATTGACTGTCTCGCATTCGGTGACGCAGATCTCGCCGATCTCGATGGCAAAGCCAATCTCGGGGATGTCCATTTCAACCGCCACCGCGCCGATCCGCAACTCGGCCACAAAGGCATGGTTGCGGGCATATCCGCGCTGTGTGGAATAGGCCATGCCAAGGATAAACCCCTCATCCCCGCGCGTCAGCGATTGAAGCCGCAAGGCCCGGCTCGCCGGAAGTTCAAGCGGTGTGCGGGTCAGGTCAGCGGGTGTTTCATCGGTCTGCGGTTCGCTCTGGATCAGGTCCTCGCGATCAAGAAACGACATGATATGCGGCGTTGCGGTGCCGTCGGGGTCTGCTTCTGACGCCGCATCCACCGCACCATCGGCGGCAAGTTTGAAGTCCAGCAAACGGTGGGTGTAATCAAAGGTCGGCCCCAGAACCTGCCCGCCGGGGGCATCCTTGAAGGTCGCCGAAACCCGCCGTTCACAGGTCATCTCTCCAGTCTCGATCGGAATTGAGCCGCCAAACCGCGGCAGCGTCGTGCGATAGGCCCGGATCAGAAAAATCGCCTCGATCAGATCGCCGCGCGCCTGCTTGATCGCAAGGGCGGCAAGGTCGGGATCGTAAAGCGAGCCTTCGGCCATGACACGGTTGACCGCAAGCGTCAGCTGCTCGCGGATCTGCGCGACCGAAAGTTCGGCCACCGCACAATCGCCGCGCCGCTCTTCGGCAAGCCAGGCATGGGCGTTGTCAATCGCGCGCTCGCCACCTTTTACCGCAACATACATCAGCCGACCCTCGTGCTTCGCGGCAGGCCCGCAAGGCGCGCGCCGCTGGTAAAGATGAAATCGAGCCCAAGCGGAAAGAGCCGCCCATTGGCCTCGAAAGCGGCGGTTTCGGGCAGCGACAACAAGGCGTAGTCCCTGATTCCGGGTCCGCGCAACAGGGTGCCGCTGTTTTCCAGAACCGGCAGGTCCACGATCAGGGTGGCCGAGCGGTCGGGATACTCGGGCGTGCCGGGCGCGAAATCGGCCAGCGGCAGGTCGGCCCAAAGTCCGAGGCCGAACATCGCCCGCGCAGCAGGCACGATCGGCGCCCCGGTATGAAAGGTGATCCAGTCGCGCAGGTCGGGCCGATCATGATGCTGGCCAAGATAGATCGGGGTGTCGGGATCGCAGAGCGTCAGCACCACCACCCCCGCCGCAACCGACAACGGCGCGGGCGGCACGGCACCGCTCACCTCGCAAATGTCGCCGGGGCGCGCCAGGGCGTTCATCACCGCGCGAAAGGCATTTGCCGCGTCAATCGGAGCATCGCCAAAGCCGCCACTCAAGGCACCGCTGTGCATCAGTCCTCTCCCCGTACCATGGTAAAGAATTCCACCTTGGTGGCGGCGGATTTGGCGGCGCGGCTGCGTTTGCGCCCGGCCATTGCCGCCCGCAGCGGCGCCAGGACGCCGGCTTCGATCCGCCCGGCCGCAGCGGTCTGCATCAGAGCATCCAGAAGCGCCACCTGCACTGCATGCTCACGGTCCCGCCCCTGGACATAGCCATGCCCGACCGTGCCACAGGCAAGCCGCACCGAGGCGCGGGTAAGCGTCATTTCGCCAAGGTTGAACGCCGCCCCGACTGCCCCGGCCCGCCCACGCACCATGACGCCGCCGATCTCGGGGGTGCGCAACACGTCATGCGCCGGGGTCAAATCAAGCGCCGCCCAAAGCCGCGCCACATCCGCAGCCGGGGATTTAGCCAACAGGCCCAGCCATTCCTTGCGCGCGCGGTTCGGGTCGTCTGGTCCGCTCATCATATTCATCTAGACACATCCTAAAGAAGTCTATACAACTAGACAAATCATAGCCTGCACTCTGCGCGCCGCCAATCCCCAATTATGTGAAACTTTTCTGACATGACGCCCCGCACCCCGATCTGGACCGCGATTGCGACCTCACTGCGCGGTGATATCGCTGCCGCCCGCTATGGCCCCGGCGACAAGCTTCCGACCGAGGCCAGCCTTGCGGCGCGCTTTGGCGTCAACCGCCATACCGTGCGCCGCGCCCTCGGGGCCCTTGCCGAGGACGGGCTTGTGCATGCGCGGCGCGGTGCCGGGGTCTTCGTCACGATGACGCCGACGGAGTACCCGCTCGGGCGCCGGGTGCGCTTTCACCAGAACCTCACGGCGGCCGGGCATGTCCCGGCCAAGGAAATCCTGTCGCTTGAAACCCGCGCCGCCAGCAACACCGAACGCGCCGCCCTGCACCTTGCAGAAGGCGCCCGCGTTCATGTCTATGAGGGGTTGTCATTGTCCGACACCCAACCCATCGCCCTGTTCCAGAGTGTCTTTCCCGCCGCGCGGTTTCCCGACCTGCTCGCAGATCTCGGCGACACCCATTCGGTCACCGGAGCGCTTGAACGGGCGGGCATCGCCGATTACACCCGTGCGTCAACCCGTGTGAACGCCAAGCTGGCGAGCGCCACGCAGGCGCTGCACCTGCGCATAGCCGAAAATGCCCCGATCCTGCGCACCATCGCCATCAACGTCGATCAGGACGGCACCCCGATCGAATTCGGCCGCACATGGTTTGCCGGTGAAAAGGTCACCCTGACCCTGTCGGACACCCAGACGTCACCGGCAAGGCAGCATCAGGAGAATGGCAGATAAGATTTGGCCTGCCCGCACGGCGGCAAGGCGGCCGTCCACGCATTCACGGATAATGACGGGTCACAGCCCAAGGACTAAGCCGCTCTGCGGCATTGGCGCCTTTGGCAGATGTGGTGACCTGACCAAATCGGCGCGCATTGCTGACGTTCATTATACGTTGCACACGAATTGCACATCTCCCGCGATTGCGACGTTGGTCAGGCAGGGCAGTCTTTCCGTTCCTCCTTGAGCGGCACGGGCGACATTCTCGCTGGTCGAAGGTCTGTTGTGGGTTGGAAGCGGCGATACGCCCCGCTGTGCACGAATGGCAGGTCACAGCATTTTTTGAACTTCTTTGGAGTAAGCGTCAGCCTGTTCCAATAGCCATGTTATGAAGGTGTTTTCGGTCTTGGAAAGCCTTTTCCTCTTATGCCAGAGGATGCGATACGAGTAGGTCGTCGGGCACATCATTCCGGGACCGAAAGGCATGGTCAGCAGGCCCGTTCGGAGCCCGTGATAAGCCTCCACCAACCCTGCCATGATCAGCCCCTGCCCGGAAACTGCCGCCTGCAGGCCGGAACTCGTCTTTGAGAAGCGCACGCCGTGATCGGTGTCCGCCTGTTTAATCCCAAAGCGCGCGCCCCATTCCCGGAACCCGACCCAACTTGGGTCTCCTGTCCTGTTCAGAACGTGAATAAGCGGGAGGTTAGAGAGATCGCGGATCGTGGCATCTAACAGGTATTTGCGGGCGAATTCCGGGGAACACACCGGTTGTACGGAATCCCCAAAGAGCGGCTGGTATTCATACGCCTCTTCTGGCTGACTGCCATACCTCACCGCGAGATCGAAGTCTTCTGCACCCAAATCCACGTCCCGGTTGGACGCATCCAGCTGGAGATTCATCCCGGGATGTTCATCCCGGAGCTGCGACAAGTTCCAAGAAAGCCAGTTTTCGGCAAAGGACTCCGGCAACGTGACCCAAAGCCGTCTCGGCGTCTCTTCAGCTTTCAATTGTGACAAGGAATCTGCGATTGCTGAAAACCCGGAGCCGAGAACCGGCTGGATCCTTTGTGCCTCTGCGGAGGGCACGGCGCCGGTACTCGCTCGTTTGAACAGCTCACGACCAAGATAGTCTTCCAAGGCGCGCACGCGCTGGCCGACTGCCGCCGGTGTGATCCCAATTTCCTTGGCCGCTGCGGAGAAGCTGCCGAGCCTGAGGGTCGCTTCCAGCGCCCTTAGGGAATTGAGATGCGAGAGTTTCATACCACCGAAAAACTAAAGGTTTCCTTTATGCAGGCAAAGCAAAATCTGCCGTGCATTCTCATCTGACCTTCCCAATACTGACCCTGAGCACTCAAACCACCTGGGGAGCATTGAGAATGTACACACTTTACTGGGAGTACATGGCAGGGTCGATCGTCGTCCAGGCGACCCTTGAGGCGATCCAGGCCGACTATCGGATGGAGTATATCGACATGGGGGCCAAAGAGCATCTTGCCCCCGAGTTCTTGGCACGGAACCCGGCGGGCCGCATTCCTGCGCTCGATCTGCCGGACGGCAGCACCCTGGGCGAAACAGCGGCTATCGTGACCCTGCTCGGCGAACTATATCCGCGAGCGGGCCTGACGCCCGAACCCGGAGACCGGGATCGCGGCGACTTCCTGTTCTGGTTGAGCGTGATGTCGACGGCAGGCTACATCACGTCCGGTCGCGTCGGCCATCCGGAAAGATATGCGCAAGACGACAGCGCCATCCTTCAGGTCAAGGCGCAGGGCGACAAGGATTACGCCGCGTTCTTCGATCTGATGGAACGGCAGATATTGGGACACCCGTATTTTCTTCCCAGAGGGATGACCGTGCTCGATTTCTACCTCGCGATGCTGGCCGAATGGGTCAGTGACCGGCAGGAACTGCTGGCGTCCCGGCCCGTCCTCGCAAAACTATGTTCCGCTGTGCGCGACAATCCGGCCTATGCCATCGCGCTCGCGGCGCACGCAATACCCGACCAGGCAACACAGGCCTGATCTGCGAGGCCCGCCGGAGAAAACAGGGCATCAATCAGCACCGCCTTAGCGCTTTGTCCCTATCCCATGGCGCGGTACATGGGCGCGAGAGCCTGCCACTTCTTTCGGTATGCCGAAGCGGAGATGCCAACGCGTTTTCGAAAGGCCGAGCGAAAACTCGATGGTTCGGAATAGCCGACCTCTGCGGAAACTTCGTCGATCGATGTGGCGGTGGTTTCAAGAAGCTGCTTTGCCTCCTCGATCCGAAGGGTCTGGATATAGTCGCCCGGCGCCTGACCGGTCGCCTTCTTGAAGCGGCGATGGAATCCGCGCTCAGTCATGCCGCTGCGTTGCGCCATGGCCGCGACGGGGCTTGGCATATCATAGTGCCGCGCCGCCCAGACCTGTGCCTCGGAGATCAGCTGATCCTCGTGCTGGCGTCCGGATGTCAGTGACGCGTAGGTCATTTGCCCGTCCAGATGCGGGTTGATCAAGTAGATCTTGGCGATCCGGCGCGCTTCGTCGGCCCCTGCGAAACGCGCGATCAGGTACAGCATGAGGTCGGCCCAGGCCGAGGCGCCGCCCGCGGTGACAACGCGGTGACCTTCTCCGGCGGGCACAAGAATGCGGTCCCTGCAAACCTTCACCTCGGGGAACTCGCGGCCCAGCATGTCAGCAAAGCCCCAATGCGTCGTTGCCTCCTTGCCGTCAAGCAGGCCGGCCGCGCCAAGCAACACGGCACCGGAACAGACGGAAGCGACGATCGCGCCCCTCTCATGGGCCGCCCGTAGCCAGTCCGCGACCGGCCTCAGGTCTTCGGGGAAATCGGCGTTCGGATCGAAATGCAGGTCGGGCACGATGACAAGATCCGGTTCCGGGGCCTCGGCAAGCAAGGCATCGGGCGTGATCTTGCGCCCGTTGACGTCCCAGTACGGGGCGCCATCGGATGTCCTGAGGCTGACGTCAAAGACCGGAATCTGCACCGGAAGCCCGTGCAGCATTTCCCAATCGCGCCCCACCGACGCCAGGACGTCGAGGATTGAGAACAGCACCGAAGTGCCCGCAAGGCGTGATCCGATTACCGTCGTATTGATAGTCATTTTGCTCTCTACCTGGACTCGCGCGTCCGAATATCACCGATTTGATCCATTTACCTTCTAATGCGACTCGACCCAAAGGTCCATAACCATGTCACCGGCCGATCAGGCCAATTAATCATGAGCAAGGATCAAATGATGACCATTAAAGACCATATCGCGGCCTTCCACACCGACGCGACCCGCAGCTACCTCGCCGACCCGCGCACCTATCTGACCGATGGCGGTTTCGAAACCTCCATGCTGTTCCTCGAAGGGTTCGACTTGCCGGCCTTCGCCGCCTGCGTCTTGCTCGAAGACGACGTCGCCCGTGTGGCGATGGACCGGTATTTCGACCGCTTTCTCGCGATGGCCGAGACGGCCGGAACCGGCTTTGTTCTCGACACCAACACCTGGCGTTCCGGGACGCATTGGGCCGACGCCGTCGGCCGTTCGCCCACCCAAATGCAGGACCTAACCCGCGAGGCCGTCAGGTTTGCCAAGGCGATCCGGACACGGTGGCAACATCGCGTTTCGCCGATCCTGCTCAATGGGGTGATTGGACCTGCTGGCGACGCCTATGACGGCACGCTTGCCCTGGATGCGACCGCCGCCGAGGCAATCCACGCGCCGCAGATCGCGTTGTTCGCGACATGCGGGGTCGATCTGGTCACCGCGCTGACCTTCGGCAGCATGCCGGAGGCGATCGGGCTCGCCCGTGCAAGTGTCAAGGCGGGAATGCCTGTTGCGATCTCCTTCACGGTGGAGACGGACGGACGCCTGCCGGACGGAACGCCGCTCGCGCGCGCCGTGCTCGAGACGGATGCTGCAACCGGGGATGCACCGCTCTACTACATGATCAATTGCGCGCATCCCGAGCACTTTCGCGACGTTCTCAACGACGAAGCCTGGTGCCACCGCATCCGTGGTGTCCGCGCGAACGCATCGCGGCTGAGCCATGCGGAACTCGACGAGGCAGAGACCCTGGACGACGGAGACCCCGAAGAGTTCGGCGCGCTCCATGCCGATCTTTCCCGAAAGCTCCCGGCGCTGAAAGTCGTCGGCGGGTGCTGTGGCACGGATCACCGTCATGTCGGTTGCATGGCGCAGGCCATGCTTCCCTCGACCGTGGCCTGACTTCCGCCCGCCGCCCGTCGCACGATCTCGCCGGTGTCTGAGCGGGCACCAACAAGGATAACCGACATGACAATGATGTCCATCCACGACGGCGCGCCGCGCCGACAACCTCCGGGCATCGCGAAAGCGCTTTTGCGCTGGTGGGCTCAGGCAAGGGAACGGCGGAAGATCCGGACGGAGATGAAAGAGCTTTCCTGTCTCTCGCCACGCCTGCTGCCCGACATGGGCCCGAAGCAATACGCCGCCCCGCGAGAGCCAACCATTCCGATGCCTTGGCATTGACCCTTGAAAGGACAGACAATGAACAGAATTGAACCCGGCAGCACGATCGTGATCGGCGCGGGGCTTTCGGGCCTTGCCACCGCCCACGCCCTGACCGAACGCGGGCTGCCCGTTACGGTGCTGGAGGCACGCGACCGGGTGGCATACCCTTGGCGGAAGCGCCACCCGGCACTTCGCCTGAACATCCATCGCAAGTTCGCCGGCCTTCCGGGGCAGGCGGCTCCGAAAACGGACGGCACTTACCTGAAGCGCGACACTGTGGTTGCGCATCTGGAGCGCTACGCCGCACGGTTGGATGCACCCATCCACTTTGGTGTTGCCGCCACCTCAGTCGAACGCAGCGGAACCGGATGGCGGGTCACGACCAATGCCTCGGTGTACGAGGCCCAGAACCTTGTCATTGCCACCGGACGGGAAAGCATTCCCCACATCCCTGACTGGCCGGGGCACAAAGCCTTTGCCGGGGAGCTCTTGCACGTGGCCGATCTTGGCGACGTATCCCGCTTCGATGGCAAGCGTGTGCTGGTCGTTGGCGCGGGCAACTCCGGCACGGACGCGCTGAACCACCTATCCCGGCACAATCCGGCCGAGGTGATGGTGTCGGTCCGCTACGGACCGGCCGTCGCACCGAAAAGCCTCTTCGGCTATCCCATCCACGGCTTGGCTCGCGTTTTCGCGGTATTGCCAAACGCTGTGCTGGACCCGGCCTTTAAGCTCATCGAACGGCTTTTCCTCGGCGACCTTCGGCGGTACGGGCTGACCAGTCACCCCGATGGCGGAAGCACCCGGCTCTTGCGTGATGGCGTGACCTTCGCGATCGACGACGGCTTCGTCGCGGCCTTGAAATCGGGGCGGTTCCAGATCGTGCCGCGTGTCGAGGGATTTTCTGGCGAAGCGGTCCGGCATGCCGGTGGGTCGATCTGCCGGCCGGATGTCGTGATCGCGGCAACCGGGTATCGCTCTGGCCTCGAACCGCTGTTGGGACATCTGGACGTCCTCGACGAGAACGGCCGCCCGCGCCATCCGATGGGCGAGCGTGATCCAAAGTGGCCAGGACTCTGGTTCGCCGGTTTCAAGCCGACCTACACCGGCTTTTTCGACGCCGCGGGCATTGCCGCCAGGCGCATCGCCACCTGTGTTGCCGCCGACTCACACCCCGTCGCGCGCCCCAAAACGCCCGACATGCGCGGACCGCATGTCGACCACCATCGCCCCGTACCCTCGGACGCATCCACATCCTGAAACTCCCCCAAAGGACCTATCCCATGAACCACACGAATCTTCCTTTTGCTGCGGCTATTGCGGCCATGCCCTTTGCCGTGGCGCCGGTCTTTGGCGACGGCATGCCATCCTATGGCAACGCCTTCGTCACGCAGGGCCATATCTACCCGGCAGGCACGCTTGACGACGGCGTCGAGGGGTCCATGCCGCCCGCGGTTTCCCCTGAAGCGAGCTGAGACCAGTCCAGCAATACCGGAAAGGCGCGGAGGTCAAACTCCACGCCCTCCAAGGCAAAAGGGTGTAACCCATGACCTACTACGAAATCCCAAGCACAACCGGCGGCCCCTTGAGACATGCCGCACGGAACGTGAGCAAAGCAGAAGCATGGGCGCTCTTGCGGCTTGGCGCGCCGTTGACCGGACTTGCGCTGGTGAACATGGCCATGAGCCTGACCGACACGCTGATGACGGCCGCCTTCGGCGCGGAATCCCTTGCGGCCGTGGCCGTTGCGAGCGACTTTTATTCCATCTTCTTCTATCTCGCGGTCGGGTGTATCGGCGGGCTCGGCCCGCTCTATGCGGCTGCGCATGCGGCAGGCGACGCCGATCGTCTGGCGCGCCTCAGAACGGCGGGAACCGTCGCTTGCACCGTGCTCGCCTTGCCGATCGCGTCCCTGTTGTGGCACGCCCCGTTGGTGTTGAGCCTGCTCGGCATTGATCCCAGCCTCGTTGATGCAGGCACGGGCTATGTCCGAGCGATAGCATGCACGTTGATCCCGATGCTGGCGGTGGCCGTCCTGCGCACACGGCTGACGGCGATCGAGCGACCCGGATTGATGCTGCGGGTTACCCTTTGCGCGGTGCCGATCAATGCCGTCTTCAACTACGTCTTCATGTATGGGGCCTTCGGTCTGCCCGAGCTTGGTGTGACGGGCGCGGGCGTGTCGTCCCTGCTCGTCGGCATGCTGACCCTTCTCGCCCTGATGCACCAGTCCCGGCGCGCCGGCGACAGCGGGACAGGCCGCCTCGATCCGGGCGATGTCGCCGAGATTTTCCGCATCGGCGTGCCCATCGGGATCGCGACGCTGGCCGAGGTCGGCGTATACCTCGGCGCCACGATCTATGCCGCTTCGCTGTCCGTCACGGACGCGGCAGCGCATTCTGTCGCGATCCGCCTGGCGGGCGTCGGATACACCTTCTATTTCGGCCTGCAGCAAGCGTCGATGACGCGGCTGGCGCGGGTCGACACGACCTCCGGTCGCGCAGGCGAAGTGGTCGGGACGACCATGGTGCTCGGCATCGCGATCGGCCTGACGATCTGCACGACGCTGCTGGCCACGTCGGCGCCGATCGCGACCTACGCGCTAAAGGGGTCGACCCCGGCTGCCATCAATGCGGCCATCGCGGTCATCGGACTGCTTGCTTTGGCAGAGCTTTTTGGTCCGGCAGGCGCCGGCGCAGCGGGTCTCTTGCGGGCACGGAAAGTCACGCGTCCTGTCATGGTCTACTCCCTGATCGGGAACTGGTTGGTTGCGGGGCCTCTGATCGCCGTTTTCACGATCCTGTTCGACATGGGGGCGATAGGGATCTGGATCGCGATGATCACGGGAACGGTTGTCTATTCAGGTCTGTGTGTTCTGGCCCTTCGCAACCTTCCATCCGTGGGAGGCTCGACATGAAACTCTACTTCATGCCCGGAGCTTGCTCATTGGCTCCCCATATCGCCTTGCGCGAAGCCAGCCTGCCGTTCAGCCTGATCGAAGTCGATTATCGGACGCGGCGGACGAAAGGTGGCGGCGATTACAATGCGATCAATTTCAAGGGGTATGTCCCGGCGCTGGAGCTGGAGACCGGCGATATTCTGACCGAAGTTCCGGTGATCCTTCAATACGTGGATGGGCGTGTCCCCGAAGCCGGGCTGTTGCCCGCGTCCGGCATTCATCGCTTGCGATCGCTGGAATGGCTGAATTTCATAGCAACCGAAATCCACAAGAGCTTTAGTCCCTTGTTCCGGCCAACGACCCCGGACTCCTTTTTTCTGCCCGGAAGGCAGCATTTGCGGCGAAGGCTCGCGATTGTCGAGGATCATTTGCGAGGGCAGGCGTATTTGTCGGGGGCCGGTTTCTCGTTGCCCGATATCTATCTTTTCGTTGTTTGCCGGTGGCTTTCTGATCAGGACATGGACGTTGAGGAGTGGCCGGCATTACAGCGACACTCCGACGCGATATCAATGCGGGCCGCAGTCCGACAGGCCCTGGCCGAGGAAGGACTTGCGTAATGCCCGATCATCAAGGACAGAATGACGGTCGGCGTGCCATGTACCGGCTCGTTCACACCCTGATTGCTGGCCATGACGGAAACGCGCCGAACGTTCTGATTGTCGGTTCGTCCGGTGGCGCCACACGTCTGGAACGCGACGCGATCCCGAACCTGCCGGTCGTGTCAGGTGCCCGGACTAAAGCCCTCTTCGCCGAAGCTGACCTGGCAAAGCCGTTCGAAGTCTTTCGAATCCTGTGGTGCCGCTACTGCGTCAAGTTCAGGCAGCCCGACACGATCGCCGCCAAAACGACCAAGCGTTTCGGCGACCCAGAGAAATTCTCTCGCCGGACACGCAACTTTCGGAGGTCCAGATGACAATAGACATGGATCGCGTAAGGGCGGACACGCCTGCGTGAAACAGGATGATACACTTCAACAATGCCGGGTCGTCCCTTCAGCCGCGCCCGGTGACTGAAGCTGTTGCAGCACATCTTGCCCGAGAGCAGGAGATCGGCGGCTATGAGGCGGAAGCGGTAGCTGCTGATGCCTTGGCATCCTTCCATGGCGGGTTTGCCAAATTGCTCGGGGCCGACCCTTCGGAAATCGCCTATGTGGAAAACGCGACTCGTGCATGGGACATGGCGTTCTATGGCCTGACCGCACGGCGGCAAGGCGGCGGTCCACGCACTCACGGACAATGACGGGTCTCAGCCCGGAGCGGTTATATGATAAGGCGCTCAGGTCGCTGAAAGCAGACGTTCAAAGTGTTGGCCACGACTGACTGAA
>NZ_CAJXIP010000106.1 GCF_913054395.1 uncultured Roseovarius sp. | reverse complement strand
TCTTCGGCCTCTTGTCCAAGCCGCGCCAAAAGCTTTTGGCGCCCGTTATGGCGCGTCAGGATCCGTTCAATAAGGTCATAGGGCCGCAGGAAATCCGCCTGCTTGCCCAGGTCTTCCAATATTCGTCGGGTCTCTGGAAATTCCGCCGCCCGATCACGAAGCTCGGCCGAAAGATACCGCTGCTTGCGTCCCTGCGCGAGATCGTAAAGCTGTGCCTCGGTCCAGCCGAAAAGCGGCGAGCGAAGCGCCGTCGCCAATGAAAGATCATCCTCGGGCGTGGCGAGATAGGACAGAAGCGCCGCCAAATCGCGCACCGCAAGTTCGGCCCCGACCTTAAGGCGGTCCGCCCCCGCGATCGGAAGGCCCTGTGCTTTACATTCCCGGATCACCTCGTGGAAAAATCCGGACCGCCTGCGCACAAGAATAAGGAAATCGCCGGGCTCGACCGCACGAAAGCCAGAGGGCGCGGAAGCGTCCGGAATTGCCTGATTGTTGTCGATCATCCTGCGGATGCTACGGGCAATTTGACGGGCGAGAATGATCGCCGGATCGTTGGCAGAGCGAATATCGACGGGCATATGCCATTCGGGCGGCTCGTCTTGCTCTTGCTTCTCGACCAGGGGCCAGAGATCGACCCGCCCTGGCAGCGCCTCTTTGAACGCTTTGTGACCCTCTTCCGGCGTAAAACCACTTTCCTGGGCGTCTTCAAAACAGCAGTCGACAACCGAAAGGATGGCGTGGGACGAGCGAAAGGAATAGGCCAGAACCAAGGATTGAAGGGGCGAGCCGGTCGCCGAAAGCCGCGCATCAAAGTCCTGTTGCATGCGGTCGAATTCACGCGGGTCGGCGCCCTGAAAGGAATAGATCGACTGTTTTTTATCGCCGACGACAAAGATAGTGCGCAACACATCGGCGCGTGCGCCCTGACCGCTGGTGAATTCCTGTGCCAGCCGTTCGAACCGGGCTTGTATCCTGGGCCTCGTCGACAAGGATATGATCAATGCCACCATCGAGGCGAAAGAGAACCCAGGCGGCAACATCGGGGTTGGTCAAAAGATCGCGGGCGCGCAGGATCAGGTCGTCGAAATCAAGCAATCCGCGCAATTGCTTGGCGCGCTCATAGGCAGGCAGGAAAAGCCGCGCAAAACCATGAAGCGCGCGGGTTTTTTGCATCGCGATCAGGGCCAGACGCGCAAGGCGTGCATCCTCAACCCGGAGCATCCATTGATTGATCTGCTCCATGATCGGATCAAGAGCCGTGCGCGTGTCTTTTGTTGGGAAAGTGCCTGTCTTGGCGGAAAAGGGTGATTTCGTTCCTGCGCCCGTCAAAAAGACGTTCTCTAAAACCGGGAGTGCGGAAAAGTCCAGACATGTGATCCCGCTCAGCTTTTGTGCCGCTGAAACATCGGTCGATTTGCCTGCCTTGAGTGCGGGCAACATCTGATCCAATAGCATTTGCTCGTTGCCCAGAAAAACCCGGGACGTAATTTCGTTGGTATCAAGGCCCGCGGGCTGACCAAATATCTCGGCCAATCTGGTATCGCTAAGGTCCTGTACAAAAGCGGTTCTGTGGCGGACGATTTCGGCGGTCAACTTCTCAAAGCTTTCACCGGAATAGTGGCGCGCAAGCTCATAGAACGCCTCTGCGCCCGGCCCATCGGCAAGCTCTTCGACGATCTCGCCACGCAACAGGGTGGCGGTGCGATCCTCCATCTCGGTGAATTGTGGGGTGACTCCGGCCTCTAACGGAAAACGGCGTAGCAGCGAGGCACAGAAAGAGTGGATCGTCTGAATCTTTAGTCCGCCGGGCGTTTCGATTGCGCGGGCAAACAGGCGGCGCGCATCTTGCAGGGTGTCTGGCGTTATCGCACCTTCAAACCCAAGATCGCGCAGCTCTTCAATCAAGGCCTCGTCGGCCAGCATCGCCCAAGCCCCAAGGCGCCGGAACAGCCGGTTTTGCATCTCGCTGGCGGCGGCCTTTGTATAGGTGAGGCACAAAATATGCTGTGGATCGACCTGATCCAGAAGCAGGCGCGCCACGCGGTCGGTCAGCACCCGCGTCTTGCCCGATCCGGCATTCGCCGAAAGCCAGGTAGAGCGGTCTGGCCGCGCCGCGTCGATCTGGCGCTGGGTGGCGTCGTTGCGTTCGCTCATTCGTCCATATCCGTCAGATCAGCCATGTCGGTGATGTCCCATTCACCAAAGCGCGCAAGCTGATCATAATCGCCCTGATCGTCGCTATTGCGCGGTGCGCGGCGTGCAATGTATCCCTTTGAGGGGTCCATATAGGCCGAGATCAGCGCATGAAACTCTGCCCAGACCCTTGCCGGCGGCTCGTCCTCAAGAGGCGCCTCTACCTCGGTGGGCGTGCTGCCAAGGCCGATGAAAACCGCGCGCGCCACCTTGGTCGGCCCCATGTCGCCAAAGCCTTCGCGCTCGGCAATCGCGGCCTCAAGCAAAAGCTGCTTGTCAAAGGCCTTTTGTTCTTTCTTGGTCGGCGGCTGTCCGGTTTTGTAGTCGTAGATGTGCAGGGTGCCATAACGATCAAGGTCAAGCCGGTCGGCCTTTGCCGTCAGGGTAAAGCCCAGGTCCGGCATCCCTGCCTTGCCCTTGGCCTCGAACGCGGTTGGCGTGGCAAGAACCTGGCGCCCGATTTCGTGTTCGATGAACCAATCTGCAACCCTCTCCAGACGCGACAGCCAAAGCGCGCGCGCTTCGGCCCAAGGCACGTTTTCAGCCAGAATAGTTACTGCTTTTTCCAACAAGAGCGCCTTGGTACAGCGCGCCGGATCGTCACATGTTTCGCGGACAAAGCATTCCAGAACCTCGTGCAAAACAGTACCGCGCAACAAGGCATCGGGCTGTTTCATCAGGGGATCAAGCCGCCGCAACCCCAGAATATGACGGGCATAGATCGCATAGGGATCGCGGATCAGCCGTTTGATTTCGGTCACCGAAAGCTGTGTGGGGCGCGCAGCAACGGGCGGGCAGGGGGCCGGGCGCTTTGCCGAAGGGACATAGCCCGGCTCTTCCAGCTGTGCGACGCGCTGAAGCCAGTCACGCCCACGGCTGCGCATGTCTTCAAGCGCCGCGACGCCACCCTGATCCGGCAGACCCGACAGCAGGTTCTGCATTCGGTTAAGCCAGCGCGACACAACGGTTTCCGCATCATCGGACCGCACCGACCGGGTAAGCCAGACTTCGGGCGCGGCGACGGCCTGTTGAAAGTCATGGGCTGAAAGGCCGATCCGCCGTTCCGGCAGCAAAAGACCGGCCTGATGGCGCAGTGTGCGATTCAGCCAAGGGTCGGGCTTGGGCGCTTCGGGCCAGCTTCCTTCGTTCAGCCCGGCAAGGATAAGAAGGTCTGCGCCCTGAACCCGCGCCTCGAGCGTACCCCAGATCAGGATATTGGGATGTGGCTCGATCGGATTGCGCACTTCTCGGGCGGCAAGAATTTTGTGGAACAGACTGGCGTAATCGGCGGCGTTCAGCGATCCGCCAACGTCGGCTTCGGCGGAAAGCTCCGAGATGGCCCGCTGTGCCTCTTGCCCGGCGTCCTTTTGCCAGAGCGTGCCGCTGCCTTCACCGTTGCTGCCCTGGGCAATTTTTTCGGCGAGGGTGATGTGGGCCTCGATCCGGGTGGCCAGTGAAATTGTGCCGGAATCGTCTCTGTCCGTGAAGCAGGCACAGAGCCAATCCACCCATCGCGTCACCATTTTGTCCTTGCGCCCCTCCGCCCAGAGCCGGAGGCTCGCCGCAGTTGGATAGGGCGGGCCATGACGGCGCAAATGCAGTTCGAGTTCCCGCGTCAGGCGCAGATGATCGCCCCGGTCGCCGCCGCGATGGGTCAGCGGATGTTTAAGCAGCGTCAGAAGCGCCTCGGCCGTCAGGCGATGCCGAAAAAGATCGGCGACATGACGCAGCAAACGCCCCGGCGGCGATAGATGCAGCGGTTCGCCCGCACTGTCATCCGGAAGGATGCTCCACCGATCAAGCGCTGCGGTCACCTGTCGGGTCAGCATGCGGTCCGGGGTGATCAGGGCGGCGGTTTTGCCCTCATTCGCGGCGTGGCGCAGGCGCATGGCAATCGCGAGCGCCTCATGCCGGGTCGAGGGTGCTTCGAGCAGGGTGACTTTTTCGAGCGCGCCGGGAATATCGAAGAGCTTCGGGCCATCGCGCAACCATTGATCGGTGACCGGCGCCGGGCGCAGGGCAAGCGAGACAATGGCGTTGCGGTTTGGGTTTGCGGGCGCGTCACCGCCCCAGGGGCGGATGTCGCTTGTGGCTATTCCGGCGCCGACGGCAAAGCGGTGAAACCGGTACTGCGGATGATCTTCGGAGAGCATCGCATTTTCAAGCGAGGTCCAGACATGATCGGGCATGTCAAAATCGAACCCCGGAAGGATCACCGCGCCCTGCGGAAGCCGCGCGACCGCCTGCATCAAAAGCTGTGTCGCGCCGCGCGACCCGGTTGACCCCGCGATGATGATCGGGTGGCGCGGCGGATCAATCTGCCATTGCTCGATGCGTCGCTGAATGACCCGGCGCTGACGGGTTTCAACATCGGGCTGATCGAAACCGGCGTCGAAATAGTGACGAACAATGCCCAAAAACGATTTTATCCGTGCCCAGTGCCCGGATTGATCGGTGACATCGAGATCGTCGATCACATCGGGCGACACGCCTTCGCCATGCATTTCATCCATCAGGGCCGCGAGGCTATCGGCCAAATCAAAGATCGCACTGCGTGGGGCAAGGTCGGGCTGGCGATCCAGAAGCGCGGTGATCAGCTGAACCAGCTCAAGACGGCGGCGCAGAGACGGCACAGGATCGGGAATCTGGCCAAGATCCCATCCCTCGCCAAGATCGGTCACAAGGCTGATCTGCGGGAGCAAAAGCGCCGGGCCCTGATCAAAGAGGTCGCGAATGCGCCGGGCCATCCGCTTGGTGTTCACGATTAGCCGGACACGCGCCAGGGCCTCGGGCGGTTGATCCGCGTGGCGGGCAAGCAAACCCTCAACCAGCGCGCGCGGGAAATCGACGCCTGGCGGCAGGCCGAAAACCCGAGGGGAGTCGCCGGACTCAAACATCGGGCCAACCAAGCATGGCTTCGGCCAGCTTTATGCCTTCGGGCCGACCGACATCGCACCAGGTACCGGGATAGGGGGTGGCGTAAAGTCGGCCCGTGGCAAGCATCTTGTCCCACAAAAGGTTGAGCGAAAAGCTGGCCTTCGGGATGTCATGCAAAAGGTCGGTCCTGATGATCTGTAGGCCGGAATAAATCGCGCCGGGGCCACGCACGGCGCGCAAGTCGCCGTCGATCACGAAATCGCCTTTGCCCATGTGGCCAATCGCCTGCGGCTTGGGAATGCAAAGCAAAAGCGCATCCATCTGCTCAGGATTCCAGAGCGCGGCGATATGATCAAGCGGGTTTGGCCCGGCCCAGACCGCATCGGTGTTCATGGTCATTACAGGCCCCGACCCCAAAAGCGGAAGCGCATGACGCAGCCCGCCGCCGGTTTCCAGAATTTCGGGGCTTTCGTGCGACAGGATAACCCCGGTTTCCGCAAGGTGCCGCTCAAGTGGTTCAGGCAGATAATGCAGATTGGCCACGATCCGCTCTGCGCCGTGGCCTCGGACTAGATCAAGTGCGTGATCAATCAACGGTTTGCCAGCCACCCGAATAAGCGGCTTGGGCTGATGGGCGGTAAGCGCGCCCATGCGTGTGCCGAACCCTGCGGCAAATAACATTACCGGGAAGCGTTGCGCGCGCATTGATCTTTGAGCCTTTGCAAAACGTCAGGGGTGGGCGGAACAAGGGTATCGCGGATGATCTCTGCGACAGGGGCCATTGCGGGATCGGTCAGGTCCCGCTCAAGATGCGCCCAGACCCGTGGGATCAGATCAATGTAATGGGCCTTGCCATCACGAAGACAGAGTCGGACGAAAACCCCCAGAATCCGAAGGTTCCGCTGTGCCCCAAGACAGTGATAGGCGGTTTTGAATGCCGTGGGATCGGCGCCCGAAGCGGCAATGTAGCGGGAGATCATGGCCTCTTGGATGTCGTGCGGAACATCACGCCGCGCATCCTGAAGGACCGACACGAGATCATAGGCCCTATGGCCAAGCATTGCGTCCTGAAAATCCAGAAGGCCGACCCGTGCGACGCCTTCACGATCCGGCAGCCAAATAAGGTTTTCCGCGTGATAGTCGCGCTGAATAAGAACATCGGCGGTATCGGCATGCGTCTTCAGGGCGGTCTTGATAGAAGCGTGAAACGCCGGTCGCGCCGTGCCGATGTCACCGGTGGTGCCGCGATGATACCAGTCAAACGCAAGGGCGGCCATGTCGGCCATCACATCCGGGCCATAGGTGGCAAGGCCGATAGGTGGCGAGTGGCGATGCAGCTCTGCCAAAAGATCGGTCGCGGCCCCGTAAAGCGGCATTTCAAGCCCCGGATCAAGCGGAATGACCCGCGCATAAAGCGCGTCGCCAAGGTCTTCAAGGATCAGAAAGCCATGCGCCTGATCCGCTGCGAAAATTCGCGGGGCACTTAACCCGATGTCGGTAAGATAGCGTGCAATCCGCACAAACGGGCGTACATCCTCGCCTTTTTCCGGCGGGGCATCCATCAACACTGCGGTTTCGCCAGTGGCGGCCCGCGTCAGCCGCAAATACCGCCGGTTCGAGGCATCGCCCGCAAGCGGTGCGACCATGGCACCGGCCCAATCGGTTTCGGCGATGAACCGCTTTTGCAGAATGGCACGATCGGTCATGGCAAAACCTCTTTGATCCTTTCGGTCCAGCTGGCATCAGCCCATGTCAGGCGCAAGAGGCGTTCATCGTCCCGCTGACCCGGTCCAAAGGCCAGACATAGCGCGTTATCGGGCGCCAGATCGGCCAGCCGGTCGGGCCACTCAATAAGACAGATCGCGTCGGAGAATGCTTCGGTCAGGCCAAGTTCGATCAACTCGAAAGGATCACTCAGGCGATAAAGATCCGCATGCCAGATCTCTCCGGATATGCCGGGATAGGTCTGAACAAGGGTGTAGGTCGGTGATGGTACATCTTCGGGTTCGGGCAGGAGCGCCTGAATAAGGCAGCGCGCGAAATGGGTTTTGCCCGCGCCGACACCACCCGCCAGTAAAAGCACATCGCCCGCATGAAGCAGCGGCGCCAGCTTTTGGGCAAGCGCGCAGGTGGCATCAGGGCCGGAAAGAATGACAGTGGCGGCGTGTTCGGGCATGGCATGACACTACACGCGCCACGCCTGCCCGCAACCGCGATCAGGTCATGTCGGCGGGTGTTGTGCTGGAAAATTCCGTGGCGATCTGCGCCAGGCAGATCATCGTCAGGCCGCCCCCAAGCGACACCACCCGACAGGTCGCCCCATCGCCGCCCGGTCGCCCGACGGTATCGACGATCGGGGCGCTAAGGGATTTTCGGGTTATCTTCTCTTCGATCTCGGCCCAGAGACCTGCATCCGGATAGCGGCTATGACAGGCCTTCAGAATGTCCTGAAGGGTTATTTCGGCAAAGCTTACGTCGGGGTCGATGCCAAGAAGGGCGCTCAGGGTCTTGTTGCAAAACATGAGGGTGTTCTCTGATGACAGGACGGCAACCCCTTCGTTAAGCTGATCCATCACCGTTTGCCTGAGGTCCATTTGCATGCGGTGCCGCCGGGTGGCCAGAATTTCGACTGAAATATCCTCGAACAGGAAGGCAACCGCGCCATCGGGATGCGGCCGCCCGGTGACGCGATATGTCTGCCCGGTGGGCAGGCTCCAGACCTCTTGATAAAGCCCGTCGGCGGCGGTCTTGACCATATCGTTGATCTGACTGCGCCAGCTGGCGTAATTCTTTGGCTCGGGCATCACCTGACGGTCGCGCAGGGTGTCAAAAAAGCTGATCAGACTGGGCCGCGCACTTAGATATTCGGGCGCAAGCGAGGTCAGATCAAGCAGGGCGGGATTAAACAGCGCAAGGCTGCTGTTGCGGTCAAATACCACAAGCCCCGTGGTCAGATTCGCAAAGGTCTTGGTCAGGGTCTGGACAAATTCACGCTGGATGGTTTCGGCGCGAATGATACGGGTAATGTCGAGCGCATAGTGAACGACGCCCTTTGCCGTGTTGGTCGCGCGCAGGTCATACCAAAGATCGGATGTCTCGCCCGGATTTTCCAGCGATACACGCATTGATACAGGTTCGCCCGATACAGGCGGCCTGCCAAGGGCATGGGTCATCTGCTCTTTATGATCATCGCTAAGCGCCTTGCTGGCATCATTTTCCCAGATAACTCTGTTGGCGTCATCGCTTATCCAAACCGGAATTGGCGCCGCCAGAAGAGCGTCAGAGTGCCCCTCCAACAGATGAAGGTGCCGCATGGTTTCGTGCAGGTTGGCAGAGTCAGGAGGGCGGTCTTGGGCGAGCGTCAGGCGCACCAATGTCTTGCCGGGCGCAAGATCGAGTCGCCCCCCCGGCACGACGTTATTGCTTGCGAGCGTGAGATCACCGGTCAGATCGTCAAGGCTGTCGGGGAGATCAGAAAACCGAAACCCCAACCAGCGCCGCATCCGTTGCCAGTCGCTCTCGTCCTCCCTTCCCGCCTCTGGCAGGATCAATGACTGTGCGTCATGGTCGATAAGCGAATTATCGCGAAACAGAAAGCTGTTTGAAGGGGTGAATGGCTGTGCCGATACCTTCGCCCGATTCAGGCCAGACCCGAATACCCCGATCAGCCAGAGCACCGCGAATGAAAAGACGACCACAAGGCTGCCAAGCAGGGCAAAGTTCGATAGGGTTAGATTGACCATGAAGCACCTGATGTTTCGGCATTCCGGTCAAACTTTATCGAAACTGGTTAAGACCGCCTTAATGGTGTCGGGATCTCTGTCAAATTCACCGCGGCTCAGGTCGGGAACGGCTGATTTTCACCAAGCGGTGAGGAGTCCGCGCTTGATGGCGATTCGATTGCACTTCGCGCCCAGATGACTTCGACAAAGGCCCCCGTGCGGGCGGAATGGCTGGCCTGGGTTTTGAACGAATCCGATCCGTTGGCGAAACTAAGGTCTGCGCCTGAGCGTTCCAGAAGGGTCTTGGCGATGAACAGCCCAAGGCCCATCCCCTCGTATTCCGGGCGGCGCGGGTCATTGCCCGCAGAGCGCCGCCGCATGAAGGGATCGCCGATGCGGCCCAAAAGATGCGGCGGGTATCCACGCCCGTCATCCATGATCCGTATGGTGATAGCTTTATCGTTCCAGCTTGATTCAACCCAGACATTTTCACGCGCGAAATCAACCGCGTTCTGGATCAGGTTGCGCAGCCCGTGAATGACCTCGGGACGGCGTAGCACGTTGGGCTGGGACAAAAGATCGCCCTCGCCGGCCGCATGGTCAAAATGAATGCGCTTGCCCCGGTCGACATGCGGTTCAGCGGCCTCTTCGATCAGCGCCGTCAACGGAGCGGTGCGCAGGTGAAGGTCGTCCTTGCCCGCCCGTCCCATCGAGCGCAGGATATCGCGACAGCGGTCGGTCTGCTGCACGATCAAAAGCGCGTCTTCGCGTAAATCGGGGCTGTCCGACAGCTCTTCTGCAAGTTCGGCGCTGGCAAGTTTGATCGTGGCCAGCGGCGTGCCAAGCTCATGCGCCGCCGCGGCGACAACCCCGCCGAGATCGGTCAGCTTCTGTTCGCGTGCCAGGGCCATTTGCGTGGCTTGCAGGGCATCCGACATGGTGTGCATTTCCTGCACGATCCATCGCGAATAGACCCCGAGAAAGACCACCGCGATGACAATCGCCACCCAGTTGCCAAAGCGAAACACATCCGGCACCCGAAGGATGAACCCCTGTTCGGTGCGCAGCGGCAGGTAAAACAGCATCAGCAGAGACACGATAAGGATCGCCATCAACCCAAGGAACGCCGTCGAGCGGGACGAAAGCGCCGAGGCGGAAACGGTGACCGGCCCCACGATCAGAATGGAAAACGGATTGTTAAGCCCGCCAGTCAGATACAGCAGCAACCCAAGTTGCAGCATATCAAACAGCACCACCATAAGCGTATCCTGTTCGGACAGGCGTTTGTTTTCCGCAAAGACAAAGGCGGCGACAAGGTTGCTGACGACAGAGACGCCTACGACAAGGAAGCACAGGCCGATTTCAAGGTTCAGGTTATAAACCCGTGCGGCGATCATCAGGGCGCTGGCCTGGCCGACAATGGCCCACCAGCGCAACAAAACCAGCGTGCGCAGGCGGATCCAGCCGCCACTCTGGCGCGATTTGAACGGGGTGGCGGTTTGCTCAGCCATATGTGCGATTGCGTCCCATTGCATGCGTGGAAGGGGATGTTAGATAGGCTGAAAGTTGCATCCAGCGCCCCCTAACGCAAGGAAATCCCGATGACACGTCTGATTGCCATTGCCGCCACAACCGCCGTCATTCTGTTGATTGGCATCACCTATTACATGACCACGCTATCGGGTGATGACGATCAGTTTGCCCAATGTCGCGCCTCAAGTGTTGCGGGCGGTGCCGGTCAGATCGGCGGGCCGTTTACCCTGGTTGATGAAACCGGCAAAACGGTGACCGACAAGGACGTGATAGACAAACCCGCGCTGATCTATTTCGGCTATACCTTTTGTCCCGACATCTGCCCGCTTGATGCCGCCCGCAATGCCGAGGCGGTGGAAATTCTCGAAAGCCGGGGCACGATGGTAAAGCCGGTCTTCATCTCGATTGACCCGGCGCGCGACACGCCCGAAATGCTTGCCGAGTTCACCGAATACCTGCACCCTCGCATGGTGGGGCTGACCGGAACGCCGGAACAGGTCAAGGCGGCAAGCCAAGCCTACCGGACATTCTATCAGGCGCAAAAGCCCGCAGAGGGCGAAGAAGACCTGTACCTCGTCGATCATTCCACCATGTCATATCTGACCCTGCCAGAGCATGGCTTTGTCGAGTTTTTCCGTCGTGATGTCACCGCCGAACAAATGGCTGATCGCATTCAATGTTTTATTGATGCAAGCTAAGCTGTTGCGTTTGTTTGACGCAGCCATAAGCGCGGGCTAGAACCGTTCTAGGGCTTGCGCGCAACAGGAGGAACGGCATGGCTGAGGACCAGCATGATATCGGTGAAGACAAGTCGCTTCTGTTATTGGATGACGACGAGCCGTTTCTGAAGCGTTTGGCCAAGGCCATGGAAAAGCGCGGCTTTGAGGTTGAAACCGCCGGATCGGTCGCTGCCGGACGTGCCATTGCCACCGCAAGACCGCCCGCCTATGCCGTTTGCGATCTTCGGCTTGAGGACGGTAACGGGCTTGATGTGGTTGAAATCATCCGTGAAAAGCGCCCCGATAGCCGGATCGTTGTTTTGACCGGATATGGCGCCATTGCCACGGCGGTTGCCGCGGTCAAAATCGGCGCAACGGATTATCTTTCAAAGCCTGCCGACGCGACGGATATCACCAATGCCCTGCTCGCCACGGGGGAAGGGTTGCCGCCACCCCCCGAAAACCCGATGAGTGCGGATCGCGTCCGCTGGGAGCATATTCAACGGGTCTATGAGCTTTGCGATCGCAATGTCAGCGAAACCGCCCGCAGGCTTAACATGCACCGCCGCACCCTTCAGCGCATCCTTGCCAAGCGGTCACCGCGTTAGGGCAAATCCCGGATCAGGGGCGCTGGGCCTCTCGGACAGGGAGATATGTATCTGATTTGGCAACAATTTGTATTTTTGCGCAAGATTGGGCGGAAAAAGATTGTATTAATTGTCCTGAGATAGTGTTTGACGATGGGAAGCGGTTAACAGGGGTCGAAATCTTTGGGTTTGTGGCAGTCATATCGGATGCGGCTGCGGCGGAAGCGGGCGAAAGCACGGGCTTACCGCAAGCATTTTTCTTTGACGCCGGTTGCCAACCGCACGGAAAAGATCAAGCCCGGCGATATCCTTTTGTTTTCCACGCTGCGCGATGAACATATCCGGCTTCCGTATTTCCTTAAATATTACCGTGATATGGGCGTGTCGCATTTCCTGATCGTGGATAACGATAGCACCGATGGCGGAGCCGAGTATCTTGCGCAACAGGGTGATGTGTCGATCTGGTCGACCAAATCAAGTTATAAGCGGTCGCGTTTTGGTGTGGATTGGCTCAACTGGCTGCAACAAAAATACGGGCATGGCCATTGGACCCTTGTGGTCGATGCCGATGAATTCTTTGTCTACCCGTTCTGCGTTACGCGCCCGAACCGGGCCTTGACCGACT
>NZ_CAJXIP010000105.1 GCF_913054395.1 uncultured Roseovarius sp. | reverse complement strand
CGCCGGCCGAAACGCTGGTTCTGTGGTCTCCTCTGACCTACAGTGTGTCACTGATCCACAATGAAGAGCGCATCGACGTGGATGTGCGAGTGAACGATACCGGCAATTACAGCGTTCACGTCGGTGAGGCGGAACATACCGTCACATTCAAAGGCGGCAGCTGGTGGGTAGACACCGTAAAAGTGCTCGCGCGCACGGCGCAACACGGCGATGAGCTGTATGGACGCGCCGATCTATGGCGCCGAGGGCCAGATCATGGCGGCGCTGGATGTCTCTTCGGCGCGCTCGGATCAGACCGAGGGGTTCAACCGCCTGATTGCCGCGACCGTGGCACAGACCGCCCGCCAGATCGAGGCGGACAATTTCCGCGCCGCCTTTCCAAAGGCGCGGATCGTATTTGCCGATCACGACGATTCCGAGGTGGCGATGCTTTTGGCGGTGGATCACGATGACATCGTGATCGGGGCCACGCGCGGCGCGCGCAAGGCATTCGGTCTTGGCGCCACCGGGCCGATCACCGCCGTTCCCGCCTCTGATATCTTTGGCTGCGAGGATGGCCCGCGCGGGTTTGAACGGGCCGAACGCGCGGCTGTGATTCGCGCCCTTGCGCGGGCGGGCGGCAATGTCTCTGCGGCGGCGCGTGCGCTCGGGATCGGGCGCGCGACGCTTTATCGGCGGATGAAACGGCTTGGCCTGGGCGAAAACATCGCCTGACCTGTCTCAGCCCTGAGACAGGTTTGCCGGATCGTCCAGACCGGCAGGGCTGACAGGGATCCCTTCAACACGCAGGTTTGTGTCATCCCGGCGGAGGACCGGGCGCAATCGGAGGATTCACCATGAATGAGATGACCCAAGTCGCGGGGCAGTATGCCTCGCCGTTCAAGACCCGTTACGACAACTTCATCGGGGGCACATTCGTGCCGCCGGTCAACGGGCGTTATTTTGACAATATCACACCGATCACCGGCGAGGTTGTCTGTACCGTCGCGCGCTCTGACGCGGAGGATGTCGAGCTTGCGCTTGATGCCGCCCATGGCGCACGAGAGGCTTGGGGGCGCAGGTCCTCGACCGAACGGTCGAACATCCTGTTGAAGATCGCCGATGTGCTTGAGGCCAATCTCGAAGTTCTGGCGCAGGCCGAGACCTGGGACAATGGCAAGCCGATCCGCGAGACGCGCGCCGCCGATATCCCGCTGGCGGTCGATCATTTCCGCTATTTTGCCGGTGTTCTGCGCGGGCAAGAGGGCACCATGTCGGAAATCGACAATGACACGGTGGCCTATCACTTCCACGAACCGCTTGGCGTGGTCGGTCAGATCATCCCGTGGAATTTTTCGATCCTGATGGCGGCATGGAAACTTGCCCCGGCCCTCGCGGCGGGCAATTGCATCGTGATGAAGCCGGCCGAACAGACCCCGGCCGCGATCATGGTGCTGGTCGAGCTGATTGCCGATCTCTTGCCGGCCGGCGTGCTGAACATCGTCAACGGCATGGGCGCCGAGGTTGGCGCGCCGCTCGCAAAATCGCCGCGCATCGCCAAGATCGCTTTTACCGGATCGACCGCCACCGGCCGCAAGATCATGCAGGCCGCGACCGAAAACCTGATCCCGGTCACGCTTGAGCTTGGTGGCAAGAGCCCGAACATCTTTTTCTCGGATGTGATGGCCAAAGACGACGCGTTCCTTGACAAGGCGATCGAGGGTTTCGTGCTGTTTGCCTTCAACCAAGGCGAGGTTTGCACCTGTCCCAGCCGTGCCCTCATTCAGGAAGACATCTATGAAGAGTTCATCGCGCGCTGCATCGAGCGGGTGAAGGCGATCAAACAGGGCGACCCGCGCGATCCCCAAACCATGGTCGGCGCACAGGCCAGTGCCGAGCAGCAGGACAAGATCATGTCCTATCTGACCATCGGTGTCGAAGAAGGGGCCGAGGTTCTGGTTGGCGGCGATGCGGCGCGCTTTAACGGTGATCTGGCGGGCGGGTACTATGTGCAGCCGACGATCCTCAAGGGGCACAATAAGATGCGCGTCTTTCAAGAGGAAATCTTTGGCCCCGTTGTCTCGGTGACCACCTTCAAGGACGAGGCCGAGGCGCTCGCCATCGCAAATGACACCATGTACGGCCTTGGCGCCGGTGTCTGGAGCCGCGATGCCAATACCTGTTACCGCTTTGGACGTGCGGTCGAGGCCGGTCGTGTCTGGGTCAACAACTATCACGCCTATCCGGCACATGCGGCCTTTGGTGGCTATAAACAGTCGGGAATCGGGCGCGAAAACCACAAGATGATGCTGGATCACTATCAGCAGACCAAGAATATGCTGGTTAGCTATAATCCCAACAAACTTGGGTTCTTCTAGGGGTTTCGATCTTGATACGGGGGGGCGCCCGGACACAGGCGCAGAGGCGCAGGGTGATCCCCATCAATGAAAAAGGCCCGCACAAGTGGCGGGCCTTTGGAACCTTAAGTGACGGGTCGCTCAGAGGCTGGCGTCAAGGGCGGCGACAATGGCATCGCCCATCTCGGCGGTCGAGATCGGCGTTTCGCCTTCATTGCCCAGAAGATCAGCCGTGCGAAGCCCATCGGCGAGCACTTTTTCCACGGCCTTTTCGACCCGTGTCGCCTCATCCCCCATGTCAAAGGAATACCGCAACGCCATCGCAAAGCTTAGGATGCAAGCAATCGGGTTGGCCTTGCCCTGACCCGCGATATCGGGCGCCGAGCCGTGCACGGGTTCGTACATCGCCTTGGGGCGGCCATTGGCCATCGGTGCGCCAAGGCTGGCCGAGGGCAGCATGCCAAGCGATCCGGTCAGCATCGCCGCGCAATCCGACAGGATGTCACCGAACAGGTTGTCGGTGACGATCACGTCAAACTGTTTCGGGGCGCGCACAAGCTGCATCGCGCCGTTGTCGGCATACATATGGCTCAATTCGACATCGGCGTAATCTTCGTCGTGGACCTTTTGCACCACTTCGCGCCACAGGATGCCGGATTCCATCACGTTGGCCTTTTCCATCGAACACACCTTGTTGCCGCGCTTGCGCGCGAGCTCGAAGGCGGCACGGGCGATCCGGTCGATCTCGGACTCGGTATAGCGTTGGGTGTTGACGCCAACCCGTTCGTTGCCCTCTTTGAAAATGCCGCGCGGCTCGCCGAAATAGACGCCCGAGGTCAGTTCGCGCACGATCATGATATCAAGACCGGAGACGATATCCTTCTTGAGCGAGGAAAAATCAGCCAGAGCGTCAAAGCATTGTGCAGGGCGCAGGTTGGCGAACAAATCCATTTCCTTGCGCAGGCGCAGCAGGCCGCGCTCGGGCTTTACGCTGAAATCCAGATTGTCGTAGGCCGGGCCGCCTACGGCGCCCAAAAGAACCGCATCCACTTCCTGGGCCTTGGCCATGGTGTCATCATGCAGCGGCACGCCGTGCTTGTCATAGGCGCAGCCGCCCACAAGATCCGTCGACACATCGAATGCGATGCCGCGTTTGGCCCCGAACCAGTCGATGATCTTGCTGACTTCGGCCATGACCTCGGGGCCGATCCCGTCACCGGGCAGGATAAGAAGCGAAGGGTTGCTCATGGGGCATGTCCTTGTTGTGGCTGTGATGTTGCCCGATGGCCTATAGCGAAGGCAGGGGATGGTCAAGAAAGCGTCGCGGCACCGGGCATCAATCGACGGCGATATCGACCCAGACCATGTTGTGATGGCTGGCAATACCGGCGGCGGCGGCGCCCGGCGTGCCTGCGGGCGGGGCGAAAACCCCGGCATCCCGGACCGCAATGTCGACGGAAGGCATGACATAAGATACCCGCAATCCGGCGGGGCCGGGGGCGGGCCAATGGGCGGTATGAAACCGCGGATCGCCCGATGTGGCTGACTCGGGGGCCCCTTGCGGGCCCATCGGGCGCGGGTCCTGGAGGCGCGGATCATCCAGCAGGCCGCGGATCGCCTTGCGCCGCCCATCGCTATCCTCGGGATCAAGATTGGCGTCGCCGATCACCACGAAACGCGCCTTGGGTGGGGGGGTGAACCTGCCGTCGAGGTAATGTTGCCAGAACCGGATTTCATCGTGATTGCGCCGCCCGTTCAAATCCTCTGGCCCGTCAAACACCGGTGGCGTCGCATGAAACGTCAAAAGGTACACCGGCCCGGAAGGCAGGATGACAGGCACCACCCAATGCCCCACATTGGACAGGCGCTGCACCGCTGCGGCCTCGGCGGACGGAAAGGGCGCGCCCGCCACCACCGGCATGATCGCACCGGGCAGGTCGCGCCACAAAAGCGCGCTGAAATCCTCGGCCTTCGCGGCATCAATGGGGGCGCGCGACAGAATCGCCATGCCGCCCTGTCCCGAAAAATCGCCAAAGCCCTGCGCATCGCGCGCGCCGCCAAATCGGCCGTCCCCATCCATATCAACCCCGGTGGCAAGCCCGCTGTTGGGGCGGCGCGCAAAGAGATGCTCAAGCCGCCAACCCTCGCGGGCGATCCGGTCACGCAGTGCGCGCAAGGCAATCAGGTCCTGATCGTAATCGACCTTTTGCAGAACAAGAATGTCCGGGCGGACTTGCGCCACGATATCGGCAATCGCATCAATCTGCGGGTCTTCGTCGCGCAGGATATCGCGCAGCAATAGCCCCGGCCCCTTGCGATCCAGCCCGACATTCCAGCTTGCCACGCGCAGGCTCTCGGCCATGGCCGGGCCTGCCAATACCATCAGCGTCAGTAAAATCGTATGAACGCAGCGGATCAGACGCGTTGCAGTATCGAGCCCGGAAGCGCGTCTTCGGCATAGGCGCGGCGGCGCTTTTCCTGGATCATGTCGGCGATCCGGCGCATGGCGATGCCTCGTATCAACATGCTTGCTGGCAGAAACGCCCATGCGGTCATCGTCCAGATCAGGATTTGCGGGTTCGCGATGGAAATCGGACCGATCATATCCGAGGCCGCCCGAACAGCCGCCGGGATCAAGAATGGCAACAAAGACCCTAATACAATGTTAAGACCTGCATCCCGACGCAAACGGTGAAGCACATCGCCCCCGCCGGTCGGATCAAATAGTGGCAGGTTCACCCAGACATTGAACGCGCCATTGCGCGAGGGCCAACCCAAAAGCCGCACGAGCGTCAGAAAGACGAACATCATCACGATCGACACCGTATAGGAAATACCCGAGGTCGTGCGTACCAGATCAACAAGGTCCGTATCGGCATCCGCAGGCATCATCAGCACGACCATGCGCACGGGTGAAAAGGGGAAATCGACCGCCTCACCCAAGGCCGTTCCCATGTTGGTAAACAAAACGGTCCAGCCGGTCGGATCGGTCGTGCCCCGGCAAATCAGCGACAGGACAATGAGAATGGCCGAAAGCGCAAGGAACTTGAGCCGGTTGAACGGCGGCGCAAAGCGGAACTCGATGATGCTGGGATATTCGCCGTAATATTCGATAAAGGTCATGAAACCGGCGAGGATCGACAATACGATCACGATCTGTGCCGTGTCAGGCCCCGTTGAAGGCACAAGCAAAGACGGTGTCGCCACCATCATTGCGATCAGGATGGCACGCAAAAGCGCACCGGGTACTTGCGAGAACACTGCCCGTTCTCCTCCAACTTGGTCGGTCGCGATACGATGCCGCGCCCTTGTTCCAACTTGATCCGCCAAATTGTGGCGGTATGCCTCAATATTGCCCAACTTTTGCCCACTTTCACACAACATCTCAAGAGCTTGGTTAACTAGACTTAAGATTTAAGGCCGATTGAGGGTGCAACTGGTGCAGGATTACATCAAACTTTGGTCAAAACTGAGGCACAAGGCCATGTGACCACAGCATCTTGTGTGTGGTGGCTTACTGGGCACAAGGCTCTGTTTTTAAAAGAAAACGCCGCGAGACTGGCTCGCGGCGTGATCATTTTCCGGTTTCTGGGGCTTAAACCCAGGGGCGCGCCTGTGATGCTTTGGCTTCGAAAGCGTCGATCGAAGCGGCCTTTTCCATTGTCAGGCCGATATCATCCAGCCCTTCGAGAAGGCAGTGCTTCTTGAAGGCATCCACCTCAAAGCTGAACACTTCACCATCAGAGGTCGATACGGTCTGTGCCTCAAGATCAATCTCGACGCGGGCATTGGCGCCCTTTTCGGCCTCTTTCATGAGGATATCGACCTGCTCCTGCGGCAGGGCGATGGGGAGGATGCCGTTCTTGAAGCAGTTGTTGTAAAAGATGTCGGCAAAGCTTGGCGCGATCACGCAGCGGATGCCGAAATCCTTGATTGCCCAGGGCGCATGTTCGCGCGACGAGCCACAGCCAAAGTTGTCGCCCGCGATAAGGATCTGGGTCTCGCGGTATTGCGGCTTGTTCAGCACGAAATCAGGGATCTCGTTGCCGTCATCGTCATAGCGCATTTCGTCGAACAGGTTGACCCCAAGGCCCGACCGTTTGATCGTCTTGAGGAACTGCTTGGGGATGATCATATCCGTGTCGATATTGATCAAAGGCATCGGTGCGGCAATGCCGCTGAGTTTTTCGAACTTTTCCATCGTTTCGTTTCCTTGTGCTTGGGCAGTGTTGAACCGACCCGCGAGAAGGTCTGAAAGTGTTAATGTGGCAACACGGGTTACTCAGACCTCACTTTGCAATTCTCCATGCTTATCCCATACAGATAGCGTCTATACGGGTGATCGCGCCGGGCTACCCAAAGGCGTTCCTAGCGCAAAATATCAGTAGCCGGTTGCCTCGAACCAGTAGTTGCCCTCCGGGTTGCGTTCGATCTCGATATTGCCATTGCCGAAGATCGGATCGCCGGGGCAGGTGGCGTTGAACGCGACTAGCCCGTTGGGCTGTGTCTGTTCGCCGTAGCTGGCGAGCGTGTTGCCCTTGCATGCGCCCTTGATCTGCTTTTGCGCAATTTGGCTGGAATAGCCCGCCGGGTTATACTGCCCGGAAAGTGCGCCGTTGGTCACCTTGACAAGGAAGTAGCTCGGATTACTCAAAGAGATGTCCTCGGACGAGCTGCACGCAGTCACAAGGCCCACAAGGGCGAGGCTGGTAAGAAATTTGATCTGCATTACATCATCTCCCGAACATCGGTCAGTTTGCCGGTTACCGCCGCCGCCGCCGCCATGGCGGGGCTCATCAGGTGCGTGCGTCCGCCGCGGCCCTGACGGCCCTCAAAGTTGCGGTTCGAGGTGGCCGCACAACGCTCGCCGGGGCTAAGCTGGTCCGGGTTCATCGCAAGGCACATCGAACATCCCGCCAGACGCCATTCAAACCCGGCCTCCTTGAAGATGTCGGCAAGGCCTTCTTCCTCGGCCTGCGCGCGCACAAGGCCAGAGCCGGGAACGATCATCGCCCGCAGACCCTCTTTGACTTTCTTGCCCTTCAGGATCTCAGCCGCTGCGCGCAGGTCCTCGATCCGGCCGTTGGTGCAGGAGCCGATAAAGACGGTGTCGATTTCGACCTCGCTCAGCGGGGTGCCAGGGGTCAGGCCCATATAGTCAAGGCTGCGCTGAGCCGCGTCGACTTTGCCGCCGGCGAAATCCGACGCCGACGGGACGTTCGCGGTGATCGGCAACACATCCTCGGGGCTTGTGCCCCAGGTGACGACGGGCGCGATATCCTCGCCCTTGAGGGTCACGACCTTGTCCCAATGCGCATCCGGATCGGAGTAAAGCGTTTTCCACCAGGCAAGGGCGGCCTCCCACTGGGCGCCTTTCGGGGCATGCGGGCGGCCCATGCAATACTCAAAGGTCTTTTCGTCCGGCGCGATAAGCCCGGCCCGGGCGCCGCCCTCGATCGCCATGTTGCAGACGGTCATGCGGCCTTCCATGCTGAGGTCGCGAATGGCCTCGCCGCAATATTCGATCACATAGCCGGTGCCACCGGCGGTGCCGGTCACGCCGATGACGGAAAGGGTGATATCCTTGGCGGTGACACCGGGGCGCAGCTTGCCGGTGATCTCGACCTTCATGTTCTTGCCCTTGCGCTGGATAAGCGTCTGCGTCGCCAGGACATGTTCAACCTCGGATGTGCCTATCCCATGCGCAAGCGCGCCGAACGCGCCATGGGTGGCGGTGTGGCTGTCGCCGCAAACGACGGTCATGCCGGGCAATGTCCAGCCCTGCTCGGGCCCCACGATATGCACGATGCCCTGACGGACATCCGACACCGGATAATAGTGAATGCCGAAATCGGCGGCGTTCTTGTCCAGCGCCTCGACCTGAATGCGGCTGTCTTCGGTCATGGTGGCGGCATTTGCACGGTCAAGCGTGGTCGGCACGTTGTGGTCCGGCACGGCGATGGTCTTGTCGGGCGCGCGCACGGTGCGGTTGCTCATCCGCAGCCCTTCAAAGGCCTGCGGGCTGGTGACCTCATGCACAAGGTGGCGGTCGATATAAAGCAGGCAGGTGCCGTCCTCGGCCTCGTGGGCGACGTGGGCATCCCAGATTTTATCATAAAGCGTCTTGGGGGACATGTGTCCTCTCCCGTTCTGTGGTGGCAGGTTTTCAGATGTGACAGTGGATTGCGCGCCTCACAGGCGGGCCAGAATTGTAAGCGTCGCACCAAAGAAACGCCAGGGCAGGCGCGCGCGGTCATCCATGTCAAAAATCGGTATCATGCCAGAGCAGATACAGCGCCCGCCCGAGTCTATCAAGAGGCCCTTATAATTCAGGCCTCATCAACGTTGCGCCCGCACTTCTTCTTGCCTCAAATATCCCGGGGGGGGGCGCCCATGGGGCGACGGGGGCAGCGCCCCCATCCCCCGCATGCCGCCTTATGGGGCGTCGTCGATCACGCCCGTCAGGGTGAACTCGCGGTTTGGCCCGCCCGCGGGATGGATCGCAAGCGCCCCGACACCGCGTTTGCCGGCAAAGATGCCGGTGCCGCTGGTCAACTCCCAAAACCCGTTGTCATGCAGCGCGGGCTTTCCCTCGCCCTTCATAAAGACCGCCCGGACGGTGAATTTCACGATCGCAACATCGCCGCCGGCCGTTTCAAAGCGCAGATAGCCCCGCGGATCACCCGCCATCGGCGGGTTGATGTCGTGCCAGCCGTATTCGTCGACATTTGCCCCTGCCAGCGGGCCTTCGCCCTCGGCCTTGCCCTGGCGATGGACCGCGAGGACGAAATGCTTGGTGCCGTCGTTGAGGTCGAACTTCATCTGTTCTTGCGGTGCCATCACCGCCTTGACTGAAACCTCTTCTGCAAAAGCGGCACTGGCAAGCAGTGACAGGCCCAATGTCGCGGCGCCGATGACTTTACGAAATATCATTTCAATCCCCCTGATGATTTATGCGAATGTTTGCATATGTTGATCTGCCCGCAGCATGCCGGGCAAGGGGCCGTCATTTCAATGATAGATTGCAGGCCGTCGATCACTTAACCGTGTGCCGCGGGGGCCTAATCGGGGGCGAGCATATAGCCCTCGCCGCGCACCGTCTGAAGATAGCGCGGCTGTTTGGGGTCGGTTTCGATCTTGCGGCGCAGCCGGGTGATCTGCACGTCGACGGCGCGTTCCTGTGCCTGTCCGCCATCGCGGCCCAGATCCTCGACAAGCTTGGTGCGGGTCACCGGTTGGCGCAGGTTCTCGGCGAAGATGCGCATCAGTTGTACTTCGGTCGCGGTCAGACGGATCGGCAGGCCCCCGCGGGTAAGCTCTGCACGCTCGATGTCGTATCGCACGGGGCCCATCGTCAGGACCTTGGGGGCGGCGTTTTCCGGTTCCGGCTCTGGCATCCGGCGCAGGATCGCGTTGATCCGCAGCAAAAGCTCTTTCGGCTCGAACGGTTTGGAGAGGTAGTCATCGGCGCCGGCCTCCAGCCCTTCGATCCGGTCCGGGGTCTCGCCGCGTGCGGTCAACAGAAGGATCGGCGTCGTGTGGGTTTCGCGTAGCGCGCGCGTCAGGTTGATCCCGGATTCGCCCGGCATCATCACATCCATCACGATAAGATCGAAATCCAGGCCCGCAAGAACCCGGCGCGCATGGGCCGCATCGCGCGCGACCGAAACAAGAAACCCGTGCCGCATCAGGAATTTGCGCAGCAGGCCGCGAATACGTTCGTCATCATCGACGATCAACAGATGCGGTGCAGGCCCGGTCATGTGTCAGTCTCCCTGATCGCGTAATAGCGGCGGCGCATGTCCGGGTCCATCATCGCCTTAAGCACCTGACGGAAACCGGCCACCGCCTGTGGCCCGGCGGCGCGGTAAGCGGCGCGCATGCGGGCGCGTTGGGCATCCGACAGCTTGCGTTCTAGCGCCTCGCCCTCTTCGGTCAGATAGAGGTGACGCTCGCGTTTGTCGCTTTTGCCGACCCGGCTGTCGACAAGCCCGTCCTCGACCAGGGCGCGCAGCACCCGGTTGAGCGATTGCTTGGTCACCCCGAGGATGGCGAGAAGATTGTTGACCGTGGTGCCGGGGCTGCGCGAGATGAAGTGGATCGCACGATGATGCGCGCGCCCATAGGCCAAGGTTGCAAGGATACGGTCGGGATCGGCGGTAAAGCCACGATAGGCAAAGAACATCGCCTCGATGCCCTGGCGCAGCTGTTCGTCGGTCAGAAACAGAAGGTTTTCGCCACCCTGGAATTCGGCCATGACCACTCTCCGCTTACAAAACTCACGCGATATGTTTCACATTACGTCAGCTTTGTTGACATTCCAAGGTCAAACTGGTAGCGAATCTCAGTTTTAGCGCAATTTAATGTCCGAAACGGACGTAAATTGCGCAACAAATGCAAAGACAGCCAAGAGGAGACGGATGATGTCTGGCTATGATGATCGCGACGGAAAGATCTGGATGGATGGTGGCCTTGTCGATTGGCGCGATGCCAATGTCCACATTCTCACCCATGCGCTGCACTATGCCAGCTCGGTATTCGAGGGCGAGCGCTGTTATGATGGCAAGGTGTTCAAAAGCCGTGAGCATTCTGCGCGGCTTTTGAAATCGGGCGAGCTTATGGATATGGCGATCCCTTATACCGTCGATCAGATCGAGGCGGCCAAACGCGAAGTGCTGGAGGCCAACGGGCTGACCAACGCCTATCTGCGTGTGGTGGCGTTTCGCGGCGCGGGCGAGGATATGGGGGTCGCGGCCTCGCGCAATCCGATCCGCATGGCGGTAACGGCGTGGGAATGGGGGAACTATTATGGCGACGCCAAGATGAAAGGGGCCAAGCTTGATATCGCCAAGTGGAAACGCCCGAGCCCCGAAACCATCCCGGTGGCGGCCAAGGCCGCAGGTCTTTACATGATTTGCACCATGTCCAAGCATGCAGCCGAGGCCAAGGGCTGTTCGGACGCTATGTTCCTGGATTATCGCGGCTATGTGGCCGAGGCGACCGGTGCCAACATCTTCTTCGTCAAGGATGGCGAAATCCATACGCCGCTACCGGATTCGATCCTGAACGGTCTGACCCGGCAGACGGTGATCGGCATGCTGCGCGACCGCCAGATCAAGGTCCATGAGCGCCACATCATGCCGGAAGAGCTTGAGGGCTTCGAGCAGTGCTTCCTGACCGGCTCTGCCGCCGAGGTAACCCCGGTCGGCCAGATCGGCGATTACAACTTTGAGGTTGGCGCACTGACGCGCGAAATCTCCGAGGGCTACGAGGCGCTCGTGCGCGCCTGAGGCACATTCCTGCATCACGTCTTTCACGCCGTCCGGAATATCTACCGGGCGGCGTTTTGTATGTGCCAAGCCCGTCGGTTGCGCTCGGTTTGCCCGATTTTGATATGGTGATTCGGCGTCACGATTGCCCCCTTGGGAAATCCACGCTCTGAGGGGCGTTTTGCGTACTCGCTTTAAGCGTGTCGAAAATGTGGCAATCATAAGGCGCACTGCGGGCAGGCGGTTTTTGCGCTTGATGGTGGCCGAGCGCCGCCGAGCATGTGTTTCCCAGGCGGAGACAGTCCTTGCCTGACATCCGGAGATTTATGGGAGCAATCCTCATATTTTCCCCTTTTTGCGTGATCAATGATCTGATTTCAATTTCACTGTTTCAGTTGCGGCATCAATGCTCGCGCCAGCCATAGGTGATCATGCCGACGGCGGCGACAGTGTGGCTGCCGGATTTGCGGCTGAAATATGGCGAAAATCAGGGCGGCGTGGCCATCATGGAGGATAGGAGAACGGGGCAGAAGTGGGGCAATTGCGAATTCTGTGACCTTCTGTAATGGGAGTGTTTCGCGGGATAATACCGTTTAGGTTGTGTTTTTCGGAGGTGCTTGACTTGAAGGGTTGTTTTGAATGATCCTGTGTAAGTAAGCTTAATAGCTGAATAAATTC
>NZ_CAJXIP010000104.1 GCF_913054395.1 uncultured Roseovarius sp. | reverse complement strand
GTTTTCGAGACCGCCCCGTTCGACCACTCCGGCACCTCTCCGCGGGGGTCTGGTGAGGGGCGTTTAATTGCCTTTGGCGGAGGGGGCAAGGGGTTTTCCGTTGTTTGTCGGGATAATTTGCCTAGGTTGTAGCCAGTTGCATTTTCAGCCCCCACAGAAGGACCAAGGCAATGCTTGTGACCCCGATGCGCCAGACGCGGCACCTGGCGAGGATCGTGTTTCTTGGTACGTTGATCGTGCTGATCGGCCTTTTGCCGGTGCGGGCGGCGGATCGGGACCGGCTTGAGGCCTTCCTTGAAGTGACGGGCTTTGGCGTGGCGCTTGACAGTATCGCGCTTGCCGCTGCCGATGCGCCCGTGATGCTTGGCCTGACGGCCAGCGATTTCGGCCATGACTGGGCGCGGGTGGCGGGCGAGGTGTTTGACACGGCCCGGATGCGCGACACCGGCATTGACATCCTGTCACAGACCCTGAGCGACGAGATGCTGTCCCATGCGGCGGATTTCTATGCCTCTGATCTGGGGCAGCGCCTTGTCGAGGTCGAGAACGCCTCTCACATGATCGAGGATGACGCGGCCAAGCGTGCCGAGGGCGAGGCCCTGCTGGCCGAGGCGGATGAGGCGCGCATCACGGTCTTGCAGGATATGAATGCCGCCGTCGACGGGGCCGGGGCGGGGGTGCGCGCGCTACAGGAAATTCAGCTTCGCTTCCTGCTGGCGGCCTCTTATGCCGGGGTGCTTGATACCCAGATTGACGAGGGCACGCTGCGCGCGATGCTGGCCGAGCGCGAGGACGATTTGCGCGCGGCCCTGCGGGCCTCGGCGTTGGCAAATGCGGCCTATACCTATCAGGACCTCGGCACCGACGACCTTCGTGCCTATGTCGAGGCGCTCGAAGATCCGCTGATGGCGCGGGTTTATGAGCTTATGAATGCTGTGCAATACGAGATCATGGCCGGTCGTTTCGAGGTTCTGGCGGCGCGGATGGCCGATATGCACCCCGGTCAGGAGCTATGAGGAAGGCGGCACGGGGCATGGTGGCGCACGCGCTTGCCGGGCTCTGGCTTGGTCTGGTGCTTATGAGCGGCCCGGCGATGGCAGATCGTGCCGGGGATGTGGAGCGGCTGATCACGGCGCTGCGTTTTGACGACACGATCGAGATCATGCGCCAGGAGGGGATGCGCTATGGCGGCGAGGTGGGCCTTGAAATGCTGTCCGAGGGCGAGCGCGGCCGCTGGAGCGAGGTCGTTGCAGGGGTCTATGATGGCGCGGTCATGCGGGCTCAGGTGAAAGAGGGGTTTGTCGCCGCGCTTGACGGGGTCGATCCAGCGCCGCTTGTGGCGTTCTTCGAGGGGCAGGGGCGCGAGATCGTGGCGCTGGAACTCGCGGCGCGCAAATCGCTGCTCGATCCGGAAATCGAGACCGCGGCCCAAGCGCTTTACGATCAGATGGCCAAGGATGGCGATGCCCTGGTCGAGCGTGTGGAGGTTTTCATCGACGACAGCGACCTGATCGAGCGGAATGTCACCGGGGCGCTGAATGCCAACCTGGTCTTTTACACCGGGCTTGCCGATGGCGGCGCGCTTGATCTGCCGCAGGAGGAGATGCTCGCCGATATCTGGGCGCAGGAAGAGGACATGCGCGCCCAGACCGGGACCTGGCTTCGTTCGTTTCTGGTCATGGCCTATCAGCCGCTGGCGCGCGACAAGCTTGAGGCTTATATCGCCCTTTACCAAAGCCCGGCAGGACGCGATCTTAATCGCGCGCTTTTCGCGGCCTATGATAGCATGTACGAGGATCTGTCCTATAAGCTTGGCTTTGCTGTCGCGATTCATATGTTGGGCGAGGATTTATAGGCGGTATCGTGCAAAGACAGGGGCGATGGTGCTTGACTTTTGCCCGGCTTTCCAGAATAAGCGCGCAACCCGGCGGGATGATCTTGCCGGGTTTGTTGTTGAATGACGCCCCAGGGGCGCGCAGTTCGAGGTGGCCACAAGGCCGGAAACGCCCGGAGTTTCGGGGACCACAGAGCGCGGAGACGGAAAAGGAAATGCAATGTTTGCGGTCCTCAAGACCGGTGGCAAGCAATACAAGGTGTCCTCAGGGGACTTGCTTCGTGTTGAAAAGCTTGCAGCAGATGCCGGTGAAAAAGTACAATTTAACGAGATTCTGATGCTGGGCGGCGACGCACCTGTTGTCGGCGCGCCTCTTGTCGAGGGTGCTGCTGTTCAGGCCGAGGTCGTTGATCAGGTCAAGGGTGACAAGGTCATCAATTTCGTCAAGCGCCGTCGTAAGCACGGCTCGCAGCGCACCCGTGGCCACCGTCAGCAACTGACGCTGCTGCGCGTGACCGAGATTCTGGCCAAAGGCGCGGACAAGTCCGGCGTCAAGGCCGCTATCGGTGCCGGGTCGGTGTCGGCCACTGCGGTTGCCGCAGCTGCCAAGCCCGCCAAGAAAGCCGCAGCTCCCAAAGCCGCTGCCAAGCCTGCTGCGAAAGCGGCTGCCGGTGGTGACGACCTCAAGAAACTGTCGGGCGTCGGCCCCGCGCTTGAGAAGAAGCTGCATGAAAACGGCGTGACCACCTTTGCCCAGATCGCGGCATGGACGGATGCGGACGTTGCTGATATGGACGAAAAACTATCGTTCAAGGGTCGCATCGAGCGTGAAGGCTGGATTGCTCAGGCCGCTGAACTGATCAAAGGCTAAGGAGAGACCAGATGGCACATAAAAAAGCAGGCGGTTCATCCCGTAACGGTCGCGATTCTGCGGGCCGTCGCCTTGGCGTCAAAAAGTATGGCGGCGAAGCTGTCATTCCGGGCAACATTATCGCGCGTCAGCGCGGTAACAAGTTCTGGCCGGGTGAGGGTGTTGGCGAAGGTAAGGATCACACGATCTTTGCCAAGGTTGAAGGCGCTGTAAAGTTCCACAAGGGCCTCAAGGGCCGCACCTTTATTTCGGTTCTGCCAGTGGCGGAGGCCGCTGAATAAGCTGACCTTAAGGTTGTTGTAAACATCAAGGGGATCGGCGATACCGCCGGTCCCTTTTCATTTGTGCAGGAGGCAACTGGGATGAGTGTTGCCGTGATCAGTTTTCTGGCCTTTGGCGCAAGCCAGGTGGGCACGCCGGGGCCGGCCAATATGGCGCTTCTGGCCACCGGTGCGCGCTTTGGCTTTCGCGCGGCCTTGCCGTTCGTCGCGGGTGTGGCGCTTGGCAAGCAGCTGATCATCTGGCCCATCGGCTTTGGCCTGATGGAGCTGGCGGCACAGGCACCGGGGATTTTCGCGGCGCTCAAATGGATCTCTGCGGCCTATATCTGCTGGCTGGCCTGGAAGGTGGCGCATTTGCGCCTTGACGGTGCCAGGTCGGTCGAGACGGCGCCGGGCTTTCTGGCCGGGCTGATCGTGCATCCGCTCAATCCCAAGGCCTGGGCGATGATTGTCACGGGATTTACCAATTTCGTGACACCGGGCACCCCGGCCTTGCAGGCAACCGCCTGGATTGCCATTTGTCTGTTTGGCTTACAGGCCATTCTTCATCCGATCTGGACCTATGGAGGGGACCGGATCGCCCAGACCGTTGCCGGAACACCGGCCGAGAAATACCTTATGTGGACCCTGGCGGCACTGACCGTTGCCTCGGTTCTCTTCGTGCTCTTTGGAGGAGGACGCGCATGAAACTTGAGATGATCGTGAACCAGCCGGTGATCGAAACCGAACGCTTCGATCTGCGCCCGCTTCGGGCGTCGGATGCCGGGCTGATCGAGATGTATGCCAGCGACGCCCGCGTGGCGATGAATACCAGCAGCATCCCGCATCCCTTGCCCCCCGGTACCACCGAGGGGATCATTGCCCGCGCCCATGCTGACGACCGGATCGAGGATTTCTGGGCGATGGACGCAAGCAAGGTCGGCGGATCAGAACTTATGGGCCTGATAAGCCTGGTGCGGCTTGATCGCGATCAGTCGGAAGTCGGCTATTGGGTGGCGCCCGCCTATTGGAATACCGGCGTCGCCTCGACAGCGGTCGAAGCGCTTCTGGCGGCCAATCCGCATAATGCGCGCATCACCTTCGCCAGCGTGTTTCAGGACAACGCCGCCTCGGCGCGGGTCTTGACCAATTGCGGATTTCAGTATCTTGGGGATGCCGAGACCTTTTGCGTCGCACGTGGCGCCAAGGTGGCGACCTGGACCTATAGCAGAAAAGCGGACTGAGGCCATATTGGCCTTTGCGAAAGGATGACACATGAAATTTCTTGATCTCGCAAAGGTCTATATCCGCTCTGGCGGCGGCGGTGGCGGTTGCGTCAGCTTCCGGCGCGAAAAGTTCATCGAATACGGTGGGCCGGATGGCGGCGACGGCGGCAATGGCGGCTCGGTCTGGGCCGAGGCGGTTGACGGTCTTAACACGCTGATTGATTTCCGCTATCAGCAGCATTTCTTTGCCAAGAACGGACAACCCGGCATGGGCCGTCAGCGCACCGGATATACCGGTGATGACATCGTGTTGCGCGTGCCCGTCGGCACCGAAATCCTTGACGAGGACATGGAAACCGTTGTCGCCGACATGACCGAGGTCGGTCAGCGGGTTCTGTTGGCCAAGGGCGGCAATGGCGGCTTTGGCAACCTGCATTTCAAGACCAGCGTCAACCAGGCCCCGCGCCGCGCCAATCCCGGTCAGGAGGGGGTCGAACGCACGCTTTGGCTTCGCCTCAAGCTGATTGCGGATGTTGGTCTTTTGGGGCTTCCTAATGCGGGCAAGTCGACCTTTCTGGCGGCGACATCGAATGCGCGGCCCAAAATTGCCGATTATCCCTTTACCACGCTGCACCCCAATCTTGGCGTTGTCGGCGTTGATGAGGTTGAATTCGTTGTTGCCGATATTCCCGGCCTGATCGGTGGCGCCTCCGAGGGCAGGGGGCTTGGCGATCTGTTTCTCGGTCACGTCGAGCGCTGCGCGGTCCTGTTGCACCTGATTGACGGCACCTCGGACACGATTGCCGAGGATTATCACACCATCATCAATGAGCTTGAGCTTTATGGCGGCGACCTTGCCGACAAGCCGCGGGTGACCGCGCTCAACAAGATCGACGCGCTGGATGACGACGAGCGCGCCGAAGCCTGTGCCACGCTTGAAGCGGCCTCTGGCGGGCCGGTCATGATGATGTCGGGCGTGTCGCGCGAAGGGGTGGTCGATGTGCTGCGCGCCCTGCGCTCGCAGATCGACGATGACCGCCTGCGCCACAAGATCACTACCGAAGAAGAACCCGCGCCGTGGCAACCGTAAGCAAAGCAAGGCGACTTGTCATCAAGATCGGCTCGGCCCTGTTGGTGGATCGCGCCACGGGTGAACTGCGCGCCGACTGGCTTGCGGCCTTGGCCGAGGACGTAGTGCGCCTGCGCGCGCGCGGCACCGATGTCATTCTGGTCTCGTCGGGCTCTATCGCGCTTGGACGCGGGGTTCTGGGCCTGCCTGCCACTGAGTTGACGCTTGAGCAAAGCCAGGCCGCCGCCGCCGTGGGGCAAATCCGGCTGGCGGGCGCCTATGACGCGGTTCTCGGCGCGCATGGTATCACCTCCGCGCAGGTGCTCGTCACGCTTGAGGATAGCGCCGACCGACGCCGTTACCTCAATTCGCGTGCAACGCTGGAACAGCTTTTGCGCCTTGGTGCGGTACCGATCGTCAATGAGAATGACACCGTCGCGACCGATGAAATCCGCTATGGTGACAATGATCGCATGGCGGCGCAGGTGGCGGTGACGGCGGGCGCGGATCAGTTGATCCTGCTGTCGGATGTCGATGGTTTCTATACCGCCAATCCCGGGCAAGACCCGAGCGCGACGCGGTTCGACGTGATCGAGGCGATCACCCCCGAGATCGAGGCGATGGCGGGCGACGCCGGGTCGGGGCTGTCCAAGGGCGGCATGAAGACCAAGCTTTTGGCGGCCAAGACCGCCACGGCGGGCGGGTGTGACATGGCAATCACCCAGGGCGCGGTTTTGCATCCCATTGAGGCGCTCGAGCAGGGCGCGGCGGCCACATGGTTTCTGGCCCAGGGCGACCCGCAGCAAAAGCGCAAGGCCTGGATTGCCGCGATGAAGCCCAAGGGGCGCGTCGTTGTCGATGCAGGCGCCGCCCGCGCGCTTCAGTCCGGCAGCAGCCTTTTGCCCGCCGGTGTCACCGCGGTGAGCGGCAAGTTCGGTCGCGGTGACCCGGTCGAGGTTGTCGATGAGGCCGGACGCACGCTGGGGCAGGGGTTGACGCGCTATGATGGCGCGGACGCGCTGAAAATCAGCGGATTGCGCTCGGATCAGATCGAGGCGGTGCTGGGATATCCGGCGCGCGGTCCCTTGATGCATCGCGACGACATGGCATTCTGATCGACGCCAGAGACAGAATTTGCGAGGCTCGCAAGAGGAGAGTGTGACATGACAGAGACCCCCGATATTGCCGCGCTGATGGCGGATATCGGCGCGCGCGCCAAGGTCGCCGCTGCCGAATTGGCCGTGGCCAGCCCCGCCGCCAAGCGCGCCGCGCTTGAGGCCGCCGCCGATGCGGTCTGGGACGGACGCGCCGATATTCTTGCCGCCAACGAAAAGGACCTGGCCTATGGCCGCGACAAGGGGCTGAGCGAGGCGATGATGGATCGCCTTGCGCTGGACGAGAGCCGCATCAAAGGCATCGTCGAGGGCCTGCGCGCCGTGGCCGCTCAGGATGATCCGGTGGGCGAGGTCCTGGCCGAATGGGATCAGCCCACGGGCATTCATATCCGCCGTGTGCGCACCCCGCTGGGGGTGATCGGGGTGATCTATGAGAGCCGCCCGAACGTGACGGCGGACGCCGGGGCGCTTTGTCTGAAATCCGGCAATGCCGTGATCCTGCGCGGCGGGTCCGAAAGCTTTCACTCATCAGGGGCGATACACGCCTGTCTCGTGGCGGGGTTGCGCACTGCGGGACTTCCCGAGGACGCCATTCAGCTTGTGCCGACCCGCGACCGGGCTGCGGTGCAGGCCTTGCTGACCATGACCGACACGGTGGATGTGATCGTGCCGCGTGGTGGCAAGGGCCTTGTGGGACTGGTTCAACGCGAGGCGCGCGTGCCGGTCTTTGCCCATCTCGAGGGCATCGTGCATATCTATATCGACAAGGATGCCGACCCGGAAAAGGCGCTTCGCGTGGTGGTGAACGCCAAGACGCGGCGCACCGGAATCTGTGGCGCGGCCGAGTGTCTTTTGATCCATCGCGATATTGTCGGCACCATCGGTCAGGGCGTCGTGCGCGCCCTTCTGGATGCCGGGGTCGAGGTGCGTGCCGATGAGACCCTGCGCGCCATCGAAGGCACCGCCGCAGCCACTGAAGACGACTGGGGCCGGGAATATCTTGACTGTATCATCGCCGCCAGGGTGGTGGATGATCTTGACGCTGCGATCGCGCATATCCGGCGCTATGGTTCAAACCATACCGATTGCATCCTGACCGAGGATGATGCGGCCGCCGCCCGGTTCTTTGCCCGTCTCGACAGTGCGATCCTGATGCGCAATGCCTCGACCCAATTCGCCGATGGCGGCGAGTTCGGCATGGGCGCGGAAATCGGCATCGCCACCGGCAAGATGCATGCACGCGGTCCCGTGGGCGCGGCGCAACTCACCAGCTTCAAGTATCTGGTTGACGGCGACGGGGCGACGCGGGCCTAAAAGGTCAGGCGCAGCTCGGTCTCGCCGCGCTCTATCTGCAAGGAACGCCCAAGCGCGGCAAGCCGCTCTGGCAAAAGCAGAAACTGCACCTGCGCCGGGGTCACCTCGGGCGCGGGTGCCATTGCTTCAAGGCTGTTCCAGAGTTCATCGTTCACCTGAAGTCGCGCCCCCGTGGCGCTTACCGTAAATCGGTCATCATGTTGCGTGACGCTCAGGGTTCCGCCATATGGAATGCTTTGTTCGGCGCACAAAAGGCTTAAGACCAAGATCTGAGCAAGCGGCAGGCGCAAGGGCGCCGAGACATCCAGAGCAAGCGTGACCCGCCCGCTGCGATAGATCGTGCAAAGAATGTCGCGCAGCTCTTCGGCACGCAGGCTCTGACTGGCGGACGCGGTACCAAAGGCCAACCGAAACAGCCGGATCCGCGCATTGGCATCCGCCGCGCTATCCAGGATCAGCGTCATTTCGGGCGAGGCGCCCATGCCGGAAAGTTCAAGCAGTTCCAGCCCATTGGTCACCGCGCCGATCGGGCTTGTCAGATCATGGCAGATACGAGAGCCTATCAATGCGGCGAGGGGATGATTATGATTATACATATGAATTCTCCGGGGCGGTTTATGACATGAGCGATATGAACTCGATATTGGAACCGGGGATGTTTGTGCGCCACCCCGAGCGGCCGGATTGGGGGACGGGCCAGGTGCAATCGAATATCGGCGGTCGTATCACTGTTAACTTTCGTGAGGTCGGCAAGGTGGTGATTGACGGTACGCGGGTCGAACTTGTTCTGGTCTTTGATCACTGATCATCATTAGAAAACGGTTAACATTGGCAGAGCAATTGGGCCAGATGCCGTAATTGACACGCGTTGTCATTGGGCCGTGGCTTTCGTAAAACTGGCTCAGGCCCATAACCCGAGAGCAAAATGACACGTAGTCTTCCAGTCTTCCGCGTCAAACTTGCCGCGACTCCGCAAGACCTGCGGGCCGCGCAACGCCTGCGCTATGAGGTGTTCGTTGAAGAACTCGGCGCAGATGGTCCGCTGGTGAATCATGACGCGCGGCTTGAGGTGGATCGCTTCGATGCCCATTTCGACCACCTTCTGTTGCTCGATGATGCGGCCGAGGGCGCGGTCGTCGGGGTGTACCGGGTGCTGCGCAACGATCAGGCCCTGCGTGCAGGACAGTTCTATTCCGAGGATGAATATGATCTCTCAGCGCTGCGCGCGAGCGGTCGGCGGCTTCTGGAGTTGGGGCGCTCCTGTCTTGCGAAACCTTATCGTGGCGGGCCCGGCATGTTTCATCTCTGGAATGGTTTGGCCAGATATATCATTGATCATAAAATAGAAATCCTGTTCGGTGTTGCCAGCTTCCACGGCACGGATCTGGCCCGGCTGGCACAGCCCCTGACGCTTTTGCACCATCGTTATCTTGCGCCGCCAGCCCTCCGGGTACGTGCACGCGACGAGCATTACCAAAGCATGGACCTGCTCCCTTCGGACACCCTTGATCGGCGTGCCGCGATGCTGGAGGTGCCCGCCCTGATCAAGGCCTATCTGCGCATGGGGGGGCATGTCGGGGATGGGGCCTATATCGACCATCAGTTCAACACCACGGATGTCTGCCTTGTGATGGATACGGAGCGACTTAGCGACCAAAAGAAATCTATTTACCTAAAGGGAGTTGCGGGGTGACGTTCACCTGGAAATCACTCGATCCCCCACCGGATTTCACCACCGGGACGGCGGGGTTTGTGCGGGCCGCCTTGCGCGGTGTGCTCCTGCTTGTCATTTTGTCGTCAGGGCTGGCTCTTACAGCCGTGATCCGACTGGTCGAGCAACCGCTTTACAAGCTGCACCGCCCGTGGACCCCCTATATCACGCAATGGGTTTGCCGCATGGCATTTGTCGTGCTTGGTATGCGCCACGAGATCGAAGGAACCCCCATGACCCATGCCGGTGCCGTGGTCGCCAACCATGCATCATGGCTTGATATTTTTGCTCTCAACGCGCGAAAGCGGGTGTATTTTGTTTCCAAGTCCGAGGTCGCCTCCTGGCCTGGTATCGGGCTTTTGGCACGGATCACCGGCACCGTGTTCATCAACCGCGACCCGAAACAGGCCCGTGCACAGACTGAAATCTTCGAAAACCGGCTGTTGGCCGGGCATCGCCTGTTGTTCTTTCCCGAAGGAAGCTCGACCGATGGGATGCGTATTTTACCTTTCAAATCAACGCTTTTTCAGGCGTTCTTCAGCGACAACATCTGCCATGACATCTATGTTCAGCCGGTCACGGTGATCTATCGCGCCCCGCCGGATCAGGACCCGCGATTTTATGGCTGGTGGGGCGATATGACCTTTGCCGCGCATGCCCTGAAGGTGCTGGCGGCCTCTCCGCATAATAGCGTTAAGATTGTCTATCATCACCCTGTAAAGGTTGATGAATTTGACAACAGAAAGGTGCTGGCAGCCTATGTCGAAGAGGTCGTTCGCTCTGCCATGCCCAAGGACCGGCAAAGCAGATAACGCCAGATCACCTCATCGCTGCAACAAGCCTGGCAAGGGCTGCCACCGGATCGTCCTGCTGCCAGATTTCCTCGCCAAAGGCGAAAAAGTCTGTGATCGGCGCCAGCTGCGCCACCGTGATCTCGTCAAGCGCGCCCTCGGCCACGACCGGCAGTTCGATCATTTGCGACCACCAATCAAAAAGGTCTTCCCCGGCGCGGCTGCCATCGCCAAGCGACGAGGCGCCGACCGGGCCGAAACTGATATAATCAGCGCCTGCTTCGCCGGCACTTATCCCGTCATGGCGCGAGGTTCCGCAATAGCTTCCGATGATGGCATCATCGCCCAGTTCTTTGCGTGCGAACCGCACCGTGCGTGCACCGTCAATCAGGTGCACCCCGTCAAGCCCCAGCCGTTCCACCATCATCACATGGGTGTCGATCACCAGCGCGATGTCGCGCGCATGGGTCACTTCGCGACAGGCATCGGCGGCGCGCGCGATACGGTCTTCATCGCGGCTGGCCAAGGCAAGGCGCACGCAGGCCACCTCTTGGGAATCCAGCACACGCGCCAGCCTGTCAGGAAAGCGGCTCAGCTCGAACTCGGGGGGCGTGATCAGATAGATTTGTGGCTGCTCGGTTTCGGCCATTTCGGGGCTCCTCAAATTTCCGCCCGTATAGCGCGGATAAATCGCTTTGGCTATCACCGGGATTGGCTTTCACCATTCCGAAAATACTCAATCTCCTTTGCGATGCCCAGACCGCAACGGTTTGCGGGGAAATCCGGTACGTGAGCCCCTAGCAAGTGGCGCGCGGCGCGGCTATCTTTCGAAGAACCAGAGCAAGAGGGCAGGTGTTTGGCGATTACGCAACTGGCAGAGGGTCTGACCCGCAGTATCGAGGGATTGGGCGACCGACTGTCGGGCGCCTTGTTCGAACCGGTCTTGCGTGTCGGGGTCACGGGGCTGGCGCGGGCGGGCAAGACGGTTTTCATCACCTCTCTGGTCGCCAATCTGATGGATCGCGCGCGGATGCCGGGCCTCTTGGCCGCCTCCGAAGGGCGCATCGCGGCGGCCTTCCTTCAGCCACAGCCCGATGACACCCTGCCGCGCTTTGATTTCGAGCACCACCTTGCCGCCCTGACCGCCGCCGAGCCGCATTGGCCCGAAAGCACGCGCGCGGTGTCCGAGTTGCGCCTGTCATTACGGGTCCGCCCGACCGGGCTTTTGGCGGGGGTGAGCGGGCCGCGCACCGTGCATCTTGATATCGTCGATTATCCGGGCGAGTGGCTGCTGGATCTGGCGCTGTTGGATAAATCCTATGCCACCTGGTCGGCCGAGGTTCTGGCGCGGATCGAAAAGCGACCAGAGGCGGCGACATTTCTGGCGGCACTTGGCGGGCTTGATGCCAACGCCCCCCTGCAAGAACCCGAGGCACAGGCGCTGGCGCAGGGCTTTACCGCCTATCTGCATGCCGCGCGTGATGCAGGGTTTTATGACTGCACGCCGGGGCGCTTCTTGTTGCCGGGCGATCTTGCCGGTTCGCCAGTGGTGACCTTCGCGCCCTTGCCTGCGGGGCCGGATGGCCCCCGCGCCAGCCTGCGCGCAGAAATGGCGCGCCGGTACGAGGCCTACAAGCGCGAGGTCGTGCGCCCGTTCTTTCGCGATCACTTTTCACGGATCGACCGGCAGGTGGTGCTTGTCGATGCCCTTGATGCCATCCACAAGGGCCCGCCCGCGGTCGATGACATGCGCCGCGCGATGGCCGACATCCTGGGCGCGTTCCGGCCCGGCCGGAATGCCTTTCTTACCCGGCTTTTGATGGGCAGGCGGGTCGAGAAAATTCTGTTTGCGGCGACCAAGGCCGATCACCTGCATCACAGCCAGCACCCAGAGTTGACGGCGATCATGGCGGCGCTGATGCGCGAAGCGCGCGACCGGGCCGATTTTGCCGGGGCCGACACCCAGTCGATGGCGATCGCCGCCCTGCGCGCCACGGTCGAGGAACAGATTGACCACGGCGGGCGCAGCCTTGATTGCGCGCGCGGCCGGCTTTTGGATACGGGCAAACAGGCGGTGCTATATCCCGGCGCCTTGCCGCAGGACCCCGGTGCACTTTTGTCGGCGGCGCGGTCGGGC
>NZ_CAJXIP010000103.1 GCF_913054395.1 uncultured Roseovarius sp. | reverse complement strand
CGATTGACCTCACCTTCGTGAAATCCGATCTGCGCATTTTCCCATCGTGTATGCCAGAAATCTGCTTCCATGATCGGCCCCTGCCCTCTTTTGTTGCATCTGCGATTCGACGCTCCTAGACACAAGGTGGTATCAAAGGGGATCGGCAGGCAATGAGGAAATTCTTTCAATCGGAAAAGTGCGGCCATGGTGCCGCGACGGGGTATCTGTAACATGCGGATTGCGATGTGGTCCGGGCCACGCAACCTGAGTACGGCGATGATGTATTCCTTTGCCGCACGCGGCGATTGCGCGGTTGTGGACGAGCCGTTTTATGCGGCCTACCTTGACAAGACCGGGCTAACGCACCCGATGCGCGACGAAATTCTTGCCTCGCAGCCAACTGATCCGGCGGCGGTGATTGACGGGCTATTAGGCCCTATTCCGGCCCAAATGCCGCATTTCTATCAAAAGCACATGTCCCAGCATATGATCCCCGGGATGCCGCGCGACTGGGTTCAGAGCGTGACGAATGTGTTCCTGATCCGGCATCCGGCGCGCGTCGCGGCCAGCTTTTCGGCCAAATACGACAATCCGACACTTGCGGATATCGGGTTTGTCCAGCAGGCTGAGCTATATGATCAGATCAAGCAGGCAGGCGGGCGACCGGTGGTGATCGACTCGGGCGATATCCGTCGCGATCCCGAGCGGATGCTGAAGCGGCTTTGTGCAGCGATTGATCTGGACTGGACGCCGAAAATGCTCAGTTGGCCAAGTGGCGGGCACCCGGATGACGGGGTTTGGGCGGCGCATTGGTATGGGGCCGTGCATGAAAGCACCGGATTTGCCGCTGCTGAAGGGCCCCTGCCCGATCTTGACGGTCCGCGTGCGGCCCTGGCGGAGGCGGCAATGCCCGCCTATGAAAGGCTTTGTTCGGTGGCGATCTGAGATGGGCGCGCCATTGAAAGGCGCGCCCAGATTGATGTCGGCCTAGCCTTTAAGGCGACGATTGCGTGCCGCCAGAAGTTTGAGGCGCAGCGCGTTCAGCTGAATAAAGCCAGCCGCGTCTTTCTGGTCATAGGCGCCAGCGTCGTCCTCGAAGGTCACATGCGCCTCTGAATAGAGGCTATGATCGGACCAGCGGCCGACGGTGGTTGCCGAGCCTTTGTAAAGCTTGAGCCGAACAACGCCGGTCACGTGTTCCTGGCTTTTGTCGATCGCGGCCTGAAGCATCTCGCGCTCGGGGCTGAACCAGAAGCCGTTGTAAATAAGCTCGGCATAGCGCGGCATCAGTGAATCCTTGAGATGGCCTGCGCCGCTATCAAGGGTGATCTGTTCGATGCCGCGATGCGCCTCAAGCAAGACGGTGCCGCCGGGGGTTTCATAGATTCCGCGCGATTTCATGCCGACAAAGCGGTTTTCGACGAAATCCAGCCGCCCGATACCGTGCTTGCCGCCATATTCGTTAAGCCTGGTCAGGATCGTCGCCGGGCTCATCGCCTCGCCGTTGATCGCCACGGCGTCGCCTTTTTCAAAGCTGATTTCGATGAATTCCGGGGTGTCGGGCGCGTCTTCGGGGCTTACGGTGCGCTGATAGACATAGTCGGGCGCGGCCTCTGCCGGGTTTTCCAGAACCTTGCCCTCGGACGAGGTGTGCAACAGGTTGGCATCAACCGAGAACGGCGCTTCGCCACGTTTGTCCTTGGCGATCGGAATCTGGTTCTGTTCGGCAAAGGCCAAAAGCTTGGTCCGGCTGCTCAGATCCCATTCGCGCCAGGGCGCAATCACCTTGATATCGGGGTTAAGAGCATAGGCCGCCAATTCGAACCGCACCTGATCGTTGCCTTTGCCGGTCGCGCCATGGGATACCGCATCGGCGCCGGTTTCCGCGGCGATTTCGACCAGCCGCTTGGAGATCAGCGGCCGTGCGATCGAGGTGCCCAAGAGGTAAAGCCCCTCGTAAAGGGCGTTGGCGCGGAACATCGGAAAGACGAAATCGCGCACGAATTCTTCGCGCACATCCTCGATATAGATGTTCTCGGGTTTGATCCCCATCATCTCGGCTTTTTTGCGGGCCGGTTCAAGTTCCTCGCCCTGCCCCAGATCGGCGGTAAAGGTCACCACTTCACAGCCATATTCGGTTTGAAGCCATTTCAGGATGATCGAGGTATCAAGGCCACCAGAATAGGCCAGGACAACTTTTTTGGGCGCAGACATTACTTTCCCCTTGCGACAAATCTGGCTGGCGGAGTAGCGGCTTTTTCCTTGATGGGCAAGTGGAGCCGGTTGACCGAACCCTGTCACGTGTTAATGCAGATAAACAGTATCCTTAGAGGTGAGTCCATGAAAGCCTGGAAGATTTTTACCCTTTCGCTGAAAATGATATTTGGCAATCTGCCTCAGGTGATGAAGATCACGCTTGTTCCGGCATTGATCGGGTTCGCCTTCCTGATTGGCTATATGGCGATCCTGGGCATTTCGACCAGCCAGCTTTCAGGCGTTGAAAGCGGGTCGGGCGCCATCGGTGGCGGTGCCGCATTCGGGGGTTTCCTGCTTATGCTGGTTCTTGTCATGATCGCGCTATGGGTCATCGTGGCATGGCATCGGTTTGTTCTTTTGGCAGAATATCCGACCGGTTGGATTCCGACAGTGCGATTTGATCGTATCCTGTCTTATGCCGGTCATGCGATCCTGCTTGGCCTGTTGTCATTTGTCATCGTGTTACCCGTCGGGTTGCTAATGGGGGTTACCGCATCTGCCGCGCCAGTTGCGGGTATGGTCCTTATGGTGCTGATTATTCTGGCCCTGAACGTCATCATTTTCCGGCTGTCCCCGATTTTGCCCGCCGCCGCAATTGCCAAACCGCTCAAAATGAAAGAGGCTTGGGAGGCGACCAAGGGCGCGGATGGAACGATCCTTTTGCTCTTGATCATTCTGAGCGGTTTTCAGTTTGTCCTGCAATTTGCCTTGAGCCTCTTGGTGGTGATCCCGGTGCTCGGGCTTTTGATTATGCCTGTCGGCCTCCTGATTTCGGCGCTGATTAATGTGAGCATCCTGACCACGCTTTACGGGCATTTTATCGAGGGTCGCGATCTCTGACACTTGTCAGGGCGGGATGATTGCGGCACTCAGGCAGGCATGACTGATTTCAGAACCAGGGCCCAAGCGGCCGAGACCGCGATGCGCGAGGTGTTCGAACCGACACCGCTGCAACGCAATGATCATCTGTCCGAGCGCTATGGCGCCGAAATCCTGCTTAAGCGAGAGGATCTTTCGCCGGTGCGGTCCTATAAATTGCGCGGGGCGTTCAATGCGATGCGCAAGGCTCTGGCGCGCAATCCCGAGACCACGCAATTCGTTTGCGCCAGTGCGGGCAATCACGCGCAGGGCGTGGCGTTCATGTGTCGCCATTTCGGGGTCAACGGTGTGATCTTCATGCCGGTGACAACGCCACAGCAAAAGATTGGCAAGACGGAAAAGTTTGGCGGCGATGCGGTGACGATCCGCCTTACCGGCGATTATTTCGATGACACGCTGCATGCCGCCCAGGCCTATTGTGCGAAAACCGGCGGGCATTTCCTGTCGCCGTTCGACGATGAGGATGTGATTGAAGGCCAGGCCTCGGTCGCGGTCGAAATCGAGGCACAGCTTGACGGGCTGCCGGATCACGTGATCATGCCGGTGGGCGGCGGCGGTCTTTCTGCCGGGGTGCGAAGCTATGTCGGGGATCGCGCGAGGCTGACATTGGTGGAACCGATGGGCGGGGCCTGTCTTGGGGCCGCGCTTGCGGCGGGCAAGCCGGTGCGCCTGAACCATGTCGATAACTTTGCCGACGGGGCCGCAGTGGCACAGATCGGTGCCAGGACCTTTGCCCGGCTTTCCGGCCTTGACCCATCTGATGCCCTTGTCATTGACGAGGACCGGCTGTGTACGACCATGCTTGAGATGCTCAATATCGAGGGGATCGTTCTTGAACCGGCGGGCGCCTTGGCGGTCGATGTGCTCAAGGATATGGGCGAAGCGATCCGGGGCAAGACCGTCGTATGTGTCACCTCTGGCGGCAATTTCGATTTCGAGCGCCTGCCCGAGGTCAAGGAACGTGCCCAACGGTTTTCTGGCGTTAAGAAATACTTCATCCTGCGGATGCCGCAACGCCCCGGCGCCTTGCGTGAATTCCTGGAAATTCTTGGCCCCGATGACGATATTGCGCGGTTTGAGTATCTCAAGAAATCAGCCCGCAACTTTGGGTCCGTCCTGATCGGGATCGAAACCAAGAACCCGGAAAATTTTAAGCACTTCCTGCTGAAACTTGACGCGGCGGGATTCGATTACAGGGATATCACCAAGGATGAGGTTCTGGGCGAATTCCTGATCTAGGCGGCAATCACCCGGCCCAGATCTGAAAGAAACATGGATTTCGACCTGTCATAGCAGGTCAGAATCGCGGCAATATCGACGGTGTTCTGCTGTCCGGCGACCGCTGCCACCTCGCCCCTGTGGCAAAGCTCGGCAAAGGCGGCAAAGCCCAGGTTAAGTGCGCTGCCTTTCAGAAAATGAAGTTGGCTTTCAAGCGCTATTCGATCCGTGATCTGGCGCAATTTGTCGATTTCAACGTCCACCTCTTCGAGGAACAGCTCGACCACCTCGCCAAACGCATCTGGTCCGATTTCATCGCTCAAATCCTGAACCCGGTCCCAGTCAATCATTTTTCGGCCTCCTTTCGCTCTCTCGCAAGGCTTGCCGAAATCTTCTGAGAAAACGTTAAACGCGCCGACCAAGCGTTGAAAATTTTAGCATTCACACCCGGTTAAGGCAGCGGCGCTAGGTCTGGTTCAGGTCAGAAAATGGTGCGGTTGTGCGATCTAAAATGCAGGAAATGTCGGATATGGATGCGGGCGGCGGCGTAATCCGGCGTGTGTTGGTGGTCGATGACAGCCGCCTGCAACGCCGCATTCTGTCGGCGTCGCTTCAGCGCTGGGGTTTTGAGGTACAAGAGGCCGAATCGGGCGACGATGCCCTGGTGCTGTGCCGTGATGATCCCCCCGACCTTGTCATGAGCGACTGGATGATGCCGGGCCTGAGCGGTCTGGAATTCTGCAAGGAATTCCGCCTGATGTCGCGGGATCACTATGGCTATTTCATCCTGCTCACCTCGAAAAGCGACAAGGATGAAGTGGCGCTAGGGCTTGATGCGGGGGCGGATGATTTTCTGACCAAGCCGGTCAATGCCGCCGAGCTGCGCGCCCGTATTTCCGCCGGTGCGCGGATCTTGCGGATGGAGCGTGAGCTGATCGAAAAGAACCGGCTGATCAAGACGACGCTCGATGAATTGCAGACACTGTACGATCTGCTCGATAGCGACCTGATCGAGGCGAAGAAGCTTCAGCAATCTCTGGTCAGCGAACGTTATCGCGACTACGGCCCCGCCGAGGTTTCTTTGATGCTGCATTCTGCGGGTCATGTTGGCGGTGATCTTGTGGGCATGTTCCCGATCAGCAATCAGCGCATTGGCCTTTATGGCATGGATGTCTCGGGCCATGGCATCAGCTCGGCATTGATGACCGCGCGGCTTGCGGGATACCTTTCGTCCTCGGTGCCCGAACAGAACCTTGCGCTGCGCAAAACGGCCAGTGGTGAATTCGTTGCCCGCCCGCCATCCGAGGTGATCGCCAACCTCAATCGCCTGATCATGAGCGAGATGGAGACCGAGCATTACTTCACCCTGCTTTTGGCCGAGGTCGATCTTGCAAGCGGCAAGGTGATCATGGCCCAGGCGGGGCACCCATACCCGGCATTGCAGCGCGCCAACGGGCAGGTTGAATTCGTCGGGCGCGGCGGGCTTCCTGTGGGTCTGATTGACGGTGCCGAATATCAACAGTTCGAGGTCACAATGGCGCCGGGCGACCGCTTGTTGATCCATTCCGACGGGATCATCGAATGCGCGGGCACATCTGGTGGGCTGCTTGACGATTCCGGTCTTGCCGACATTCTGCGCGACTTGCGTCAGACACGCGGCATGGCCTGTCTCGAATCGCTGATCTGGAAACTGTCGGAATTCGCAGGGGATGCGGATTTTGCCGATGACGTGTCGGCGGTTCTGCTTGAGTTCAAGCCAAACCTGTTTCCCGGCTGACGAAAAACCGGTCACCTTCATTGCCAAGCTCACGCGCGGCGATTTCGGGGCTGATCCAGATTGCCTGATGTCCCGGTTCCGAGGGCGCGCCAAGTTCGCGGACCGGATGCGCGCGATAGATCACACAGACCTTTTCGGCCCAGAGATCGTACTCCGGCATGTAGGTGAAACGCCGAAACACCCCAAGACGCAGGGGCCGCGCGATTTTCCAGCCGGTTTCCTCGAAAACTTCGCGGTGCAGCGCCTGAAGCGGCGATTCGCCGGGATCAATCCCACCGCCAGGCAGCTGAAGCTCGGGTATTGGCGCGGCCTGATGGGTGACAAGAAGCTGCCCGTCGCGGGGCAAGATCGCATAAACCCCGGCGCGTTGCCGATACAAGATACCAGGTTTAGGTGTCTCTCCGAATCGTCTGATCATGGCTTGCCCCCTTGGACGCCGACTTGCCCTGCCTATATAGTCGCGATATGCCAAGAACCGGCACTGAAGGAAACCCCATGACACTCGGACAAAAAATCGCCTGGGACGACACCATTTTGCCGTTCCAGCTTGACCAGGCAGACATTCGAGGCCGCGTCGCGCGGCTTGACGGGGTGCTTGACGGTATCCTCAAGCAACATGACTATCCCCTTGTGGTCGAGGCGCTTGTTGCTGAAATGGCGCTTTTGACCGCCTTGATCGGCCAGACAATCAAGCTTCGCTGGAAGCTGTCGCTTCAGGTTCAGACCAACGGCCCGGTGCGGATGATCGCCACCGATTATTACGGTCCGACCGACGACGGCGAACCCGCCCGGATGCGGGCCTATGCCAGTTATACCCGCGAGCGGCTAACCGATGCCGCCCCGTTCAATCAGCTTGGCGAGGGCTATTTCGCGGTGATGATCGACCAGGGTGAGGGCATGGCGCCCTATCAGGGGATTACCCCGGTCGCAGGCGAAAGCCTGCGCAGTTGCGCCGAGGCCTATTTTGCCCAGTCCGAGCAACTCCCGACGCGCTTTGCCCTCAGCTTTGGCAAGTCAACCGAGGCGGGCGGCAACGAGCATTGGCGCGCCGGCGGGGTGATGCTTCAACATATGCCCAAGGCCTCGCCCTTTGCGCAGGGTGGCGCGTCCGGTGAAGGCGGTCTGTTGCGGCCTGAGGATATCCTTGAGGGTGACGATGCCGAAAACTGGACTCGGGCCAATGTGTTGCTTGATACGGTTGAAGACCTTGAAATGATCGGGCCTTCGGTGGCGCCGACCGACCTGTTGTTGCGGTTGTTCCATGAAGAGGCGCCGCGCGTCTTTGATGCCCAACCGGTGCGCTTTGGCTGTACCTGTTCGGAAGAGCGTGTGCGTAACAGCCTGTCAATTTATTCCGCCAAGGACATCGAGACGATGACCACGGAGGAAGGGATTGTGACCGCCGATTGCCAGTTTTGCAGCGCGCATTACCGGCTTGATCCGGCGACGGTTGGATTTGACGCGAAAGAGGGCTCCGGTGACGGATCCTGATCCGCTTGACCGGGTGCTTGATGCGCTTGACGCTGGGCGGCAGCCCTCGTCCGATTATGACCTCAACCCCGAGATCACCCTGCCTGCGGGGCGCAAGCTTCGGGCGGCGGGCGTCTTGGTGCCGGTGATTTCAACGGGCGGTGTGGCGCATGTCATCCTGACAAAACGGTCCTCGGCCCTCAAGCATCACCCCGGCCAGATCGCCTTTCCGGGTGGCAAGCAGGATTTGGGCGACGTTGATATCACGGCGACCGCCCTGCGCGAGGCGCAAGAGGAAATCGGCCTTGATCCCGCCAATGTCGAGGTCATGGGCCATTTGCCAAAGCATGAAACCGTTACCGGTTTTGACGTGACGCCGATTTTGGGGCGGGTGTCGCGCCGGTTTACACCGCGCCCCGAGGCGGGCGAGGTCGATGAGGTGTTCGAGGTGCCGCTGGCGCATCTGCTGACCCTGTCGCATTTCCGCGTCGAGCAACGTCGCTGGCTTGGTGGCTGGCGGCGCTATTACACGGTGCCATTTGGCCCCTATTACGTCTGGGGCGCCACTGCCCGTATTCTGCGAACCCTTGCTGACCTGGCAAAGCCATGATGCGGATCACCCAGGATTGGATCAAGGTTGGCGCGACACAGGCGGTGTGCAAGATGCTTGACGATGCCGGATATCAGGCGCTTTTCGTCGGCGGCTGTGTGCGCAATGCGCTTTTGGGGGCGTCGGTGGGTGATATCGACATTGCCACAGACGCCCTGCCCGATCAGGTGATGAAACTGGCCGATGCGGCGGGGCTAAAGCCGGTCCCGACAGGCATTGATCACGGCACGATTACGGTGGTTTCGGGTCACATTCCGCATGAGGTGACCACTTTTCGCGAGGATATAGAAACCTTTGGCCGCCATGCAACCGTGGCCTTTGGTGGTGATATCCGTGCCGACGCGCGGCGGCGTGATTTCACGATGAACGCGCTCTATGCCCGGTCCGATGGCACGATCCTTGATCCTTTGGGCGGGCTTGACGACCTTAACGCCCGGCGGGTGCGCTTTATCGAGAACCCGGAACAGCGCATCAAAGAGGATTACCTGCGTATTTTGCGGTTCTTCCGTTTTCACGCCTGGTATGGCGACCCGAATGGCGGGCTGGATGGCGAGGGGCTTGCGGCCTGTGCGATGAATATCGACGGCCTCGCCGATTTGTCGCGCGAACGGGTTGGTGCCGAGATGCTCAAGCTGCTGGGCGCGCCCGACCCTGCCCCATCGGTTGCCGCGATGCGCGCTGCGGGCGTTCTGATGGCTGTGCTGCCGGGGGCAGAGGATCGCGCGCTTGCACCACTTGTGCATCTTGAATCGGTCACTGATACGGGGCCAGACGCCATACGGCGCCTAGCCGCCCTTGGCGGTCAGGACGTGTCAGAGCGCCTGCGTCTGAGCAAGGCTCAGGCCAGGCAACTTGCGCATTTGCAGGATGGTGCGCTGGGTACGATGGGCGCATCGGAATTGGGGTATCGCCATGGCGTGGTCGAGGGGCATGACATGCTGTTGTTGCGTGCCGCGTTTCTGGAACAGCCGCTTGCACTTGGCGACGCCGACGCTCTTGCGCGCGGGGCCAAGGCAAGGTTTCCGGTGAAGGCCGCCGATCTGATGCCGGATTACACCGGCCCGGCCCTTGGCGCCCGTCTGGCCGAGCTGGAGCAGCGCTGGATCGCGTCGGGTTTTCGTCTTGGGCGTGACGATCTGGTTTAAGCACCCTTTATCGCGGTGCAAACTAGGGCTAAAGCCGAGGGCATGAGCCAACATAAAATCATTCGATTAGGTCACCAAGGCGACGGGATCGCCGCTGGCCCGGTTTTCGCCCCCCTTACCCTACCCGGCGAGGTGGTGAGCGGGACGCTTGAGGGTCAGGCGTTGCGCGATGTGAAAATCGACACGCCATCGCCCGACCGGGTTGCCCCGCCGTGTCGGCATTTCAAATCCTGCGGCGGCTGTCAGCTTATGCACGCCTCGGATGATTTCCTGGCGGACTGGAAACAGGATGTGGTGAAATCGGCGCTTGCGGCGCATGGGATCACGGCCGAATTTGCGCCGATCCATGTGTCGCCCGCGCAATCGCGTCGCCGCGCAACCCTGACTGCACGACGTACCAAAAAGGGCGCGATGGCCGGGTTTCATGCCAAGGGATCGGATGTCATCATCGAGATTCCGGACTGCAAGCTGTTGCATCCGGCCCTGATGGAGGCCGTGCCTGTGGCGTCTGCGCTCGCCGAAACCGGGGCCAGCCGCAAAAATGGTATTTCGGTCTCGGTCACCCTGTCGCTGAATGGTCTTGATATCGCGGTCAGTGACGGCAAGCCCCTGGATGGCCCGCTGCGTATTGCCCTTGCCGGATTGGCGGATCGCCATAATCTGGCGCGGCTGGCCTGGGATGGTGAGGTGGTCGTGACTCGGCATGCCCCCGATCAGATGTTTGGCACCTCGCGGGTTCAACCGCCGCCGAATGCCTTTTTGCAGGCAACGGCAGAGGGCGAAGCGGCCCTGGTGGCGGATGTGACGGCGATTGTCGGCACGGCGCGGCGCGTGGCCGATCTGTTTGCCGGCTGTGGCACATTTGCCCTGCCCCTTGCCAAAGGGGCCCAGGTTCACGCCGTCGAAGGAAATGCCGCCATGTGCGCCGCGCTTGATGCAGGCTGGCGCAAGAGCGCGGGCCTCAAGGCCGTGACGACCGAGGCGCGCGATCTTTTCCGCCAGCCGCTTTTGCCGGATGAGCTCAGGCGGTTTGACGCGGTGGTGATCGACCCGCCGCGCGCCGGAGCCGAGGCGCAGATTGCCGAGATTTGCCGCACCAATGTGCCCGCCATCGCCTATGTTTCTTGCAACCCGGCAAGTTTCGCGCGCGATGCAAAGGCGCTTTTGGAGAGTGGCTATCACCTTGGGCCGGTGCGTGTCGTGGATCAGTTCCGCTGGTCCTCGCATGTCGAGCTGGTGGCCGGTTTTTGCCTGACTCCTGCGTGATCACCGCAAATTTCTACTATCGTCGAATGGTGATATCGGGGTATGATTCACGTGAGCAGGACAACGGCAGTTTTCGATGAGACCTATTAGAATTTGCCTACTGATCGCGGGGCTTATGGGCCTCGCGGCGTGTGCGGCCCCGTCAAAGTTCAAAACCTACAACGGCCCCGAGGTGACTCGCGTTATCGTCAATAAAGGCCAACGGGAAATGATGTTGATGCATCATGACCAGGTGCTGAAATCGCATAAGGTCGATCTTGGATTTGCCCCGGAGGGCCACAAGGAATTCGAAGGCGACGGCAAGACCCCCGAGGGCGAATACACCGTTGACCGGCGCAATCCCAACAGCTCTTTCCACCTGTCATTGGGTATTTCGTATCCTAATGAACAGGATATCGCCTTTGCCAAGGCCGCCGGAAAGAAACCCGGCGGCGATATCTTCATTCATGGCGAGCCGAACAAGCTTGGGATTTTTGGCCCGGATTGGACGGCCGGGTGTATCTCGATCACGAATACCGAGATGGAGAGGGTTTATGCGATGGTCAGTGACGGAACGCCAGTGACCATCAACCCCTGATCACCCGCCCAGAACCATCGTCCACCAGATCTTGCCGTTGTCTTCCTGAAGCCAGGAGAACCCCATTTTTCGGGCATCCGGCGCAAGGATGACGCGGCGCGATGAGGGCTCTTCCATCCACGCAGACAGGGTTTCAAGCTCGGTTTCATAGGTTTCCGAGATCGTTTCGCCAACCAGGTGACCGGTATATCCCACACGTTTGACCCGCTCGATCGGCGAAGAGCCGTCAGAGCCGAAATGCCAGGGCCGGTTTTGCAGAGACATATCGCGCGAATGGGTTGCGGCGGCGGCGTTCAGCGACGCGTCGAGAATCACGGGCGATTGCCCGGCAGCCTGCCGCAAAGAGTTGACAGCATCGAGCATGCGAAACTGAATTTCCGCAGTGTCGCCTGACCTGATGCGATAAAGCTTGGGCAATGGTCTGCCGTCCGAGCCCAGTTGCGGCGGTGGCGGTGCCGCACAGGCCGCCAAAGCCAAAAGCGCCGACAGGAAGATGATGTAAAGACGGGCCATGATTTCAAACCACTCGGTATTGTTGTATAATCTGCTTTATCGTGGGGGGCGTTGCGATTCAAACCCACATACGCGCAAGTTCGCCGGATGACAGTTGTTTGAATTGCGACTGCGTCATTCGCGCCATATATTCCCACAATCCAAGGACCATAATCTGGAGAAACCAAAAATGGCCTCTGAAACCCGAGACATCTGGAACCGGCGGGCCTTTCTGGCCGGAACTGCCGCGCTGATCGGGGCGCCCGCGTTGGCGCAAAGCGTTGATGGTGAAGATACCGTCGAGATCGAGCGTGACGTCACCGAAACCGTTCGCCGCAACATTTCCAGTTTCCGCACCCTCGATTGGCAACCTTATTTTTCGAACCTCAACAAGGGCGCAATCCTTGTCGATATAGATTCGCGCGCGGTCCACTTCTGGAGCGAGGATGAGTCGGTCTATAAACTCTATCCCTCATCCGTACCGCTGACCGAAGATCTGACGCGGCGCGGCCGCACCTCGGTCGTGCGCAAGGTCGAAGGACCAAGCTGGCGGCCGACGCCTTCGATGTTGAAACGTAACCCCGAATGGCCGGCCTATGTGGGTCCGGGCCCCGATAACCCATTGGGTACCCACGCACTTTACCTGAGCTGGACCTATTACCGAATCCATGGCACCCACGACACCCGCAAGATCGGGCGTCGGTCGTCCAACGGATGCGTCGGTCTTTACAACGAACACATCGCAGAGTTGTTCGGATTGACCCAAGTAGGCACACAAGTGTTGCTAATTTGACGAAAACAGGGCCTGATATGTGATCGGGGCCTTAACTTGGGTTTGCAATCGAGTCTGAATGCTGGTTAGAAAAAAGCCACGAGGTTAAGTCTTGGGTGCTTGGCGTTGTATGTTACAATGCCGGGCCAATATCTGGAGGATAATATGAAGAAACTCGTTCTCGCCGCTGCCCTTAGCGCTGCTGCTTCGACCGCATTCGCTGGCAACCTGTCCGAGCCCGTCGTTGAGGCACCGGTCGTTGTTGAAGAAACCGCAGCAAGCTCGTCTGCTGCTGGTGTCTGGGTTCCGCTGGTCCTTCTGGCCATCGTCGCCGCAGTTATCGCTGCTGACTAATTCAGTATCGAAAGCAAAGAAAAAGGCAGTGGGAA
>NZ_CAJXIP010000102.1 GCF_913054395.1 uncultured Roseovarius sp. | reverse complement strand
AATCAGGTATTGCTGCAATTCCTGAGCATCACCTCGCATGCGCTGGACGGGTTTGCCTTTTCCGTCGAGGCGCTTGTCGGGCAGGCCTATGGCGCGCGCAACCGGGCGCAGCTGCGGCGATCTGCGATCCTGACAAGCCAATGGGGGCTGGTGGTCTGTGTCGTTCTGGCGGCGGGCTTTGGCGCGTTCGGCGGGACGATCATCGACCTGATGGCAAAGGCGCCAGAGGTGCAGGACACGGCGCGCCTCTATCTGATCTATTTGGTGGTGGCCCCGTTGCTCGGGCTTGCGGCCTATATGTATGACGGGGTGTTCATCGGCGCCACGCGCAGCCGTGACATGCGCAACATGATGGCGGTCAGCCTTGTGATCTATGGCCTCGCGGTCGCGGTGCTTATGCCGGTGATGGGCAATCACGGGCTATGGTTGGCGCTGTTGATAAGTTTCATCGCGCGCGGCATTACCCTCGCGGTGCGCTATCCGGCGCTAGAGCGGGCGATCATCGACGACAGCGCGGCACGTCCCTAGGCCAGCGGCGGGGTGTTCAGGTCGTGCCGCCCGCCTGCCGTGAGTTTCCGATCTTCGCTGAGGCAGGGCCGGTATCAGTCTGGCGTGCGCAGGCGTGAGTTCTGCACAAGCGCCACCGCCAGCAACGGAAGCCCCACCGTCAGCGCCGTGACAAGGATCAGGAGAATCCCGAGATCGGTATAATCCGCCGGTGTGGTGATGGCGCCGGTGACCGGATCGGTGACCTCGCGGGTGATCAGGAACACCTCGTTGAGGTACTTGGTAAACAGCGAGCTGGCCGATAGCGCCAGATTGGTAAAAGAGGCCATCACGGCAAAGAACGTGGCCTTGAGGTTCGAGGGCGCGTTGCGCGCGATCCAGGCCAGCATCGGGATCATCGCGATCTGGCCCAGGGGCGATTCAATGGCGGTATCGAGAATGGCGATAAAGCGGGCATCGACCACGCCGCCGGTCATCGCGGCGGTGATGTCCTGAATCCCATAATACAGCCCGATATTGGGCAGCGACATAAGCCCCCCCGCCAGCGTCAAAAGCACGACGATATAGACAATCGGGCGATTGGCCATCAGCGGGCGCAGCACCACCATCCCGACCAGCGTCAGAACCGAGGTGATCAGCGACAGGATCGACAGGAACTGTTGATCGAATCTCAGCACGTCAATCTCGAACCAGGTCAGGCCATCGCCGGGGCGCGGGGTGGCGCGAAAGATGAAGATCACAAGCGCGGTGCCGATCAATGCGCGCGCCTTGGCCGGGTCAAGCACCGACACCAGCTGTCGCATCAGCAAAAGGACAATTGCCATCGACCCGGCAAAGATGATCTCTTGCCCATAGGGCACATCCCCAAGGCCGATGGTCAGCGACAGTGCCACGAAGCCCGCGCCGCCGATGAAATACCACGGGTTGGGGGTGGTTTTCTCGTCCGCGCGCTCGAACAGGGTATCGGCCTCGGCGTCGCTCAGGCCATGGCGCAACAGGTTGCGGCGCATGCGGATTTTCTGAACCGCGGCAAGCACCACGCCCGAGACCGAAACCACCGGGATCAAAAGCGCCACGAGATAGATATTGGAATAGGCGGCGGATTTTGCCGCGGCATCCAGCGCCTCTATGCCTTCAAACATATAGATATTGAGCATCGCCACCGCGACCGTGCCCGAGATAAGGGCAAAGCGGCCAAGTGTCTGCATGGTGGTGTGCATCGCGCGCGCATCCTCAAGCGGGATCGGTGTGCCGCTGTCCTCAAAGCGTGGCACGGCCTCGACCGACATGGCATCGGCAACCGCGTCCTGAATGACAAGGCCGCTTGGCGCCAGAAGGTAAGAGGCGACATACCACGCGCTGATCGGCATCGCCGTCCTCATCATCTCGGGCTGGGTCAGCACCAGATACATGATAAAGACCGACAGCCCGATAAGCCCGGCGCCGAGATAGACCAAAAGCCATTTCCAGCGCCAGAAGATGTCGACCAGATGCCCCAGCGGCATCTTGAGTGCCCAGGGCAGCCCGGCCCAAAAGGCAAGCCCGGCAAGGTAGGCGGCAGACAGATCGAGGTATTCCTTCACAAAGAAGGTGCCGACGATCATCGTCAGCCCGGAAAACCCTGCCGCGAAATAGATCATCAGCGGCGGCAGGAAGGTCCAGCGCATCTGACGGCCAAGATCAAAGACAACCGCGTCGATCCAGGTGCCGATAAGTTTGAGCGGGGTCATTCTTTGCCTGTCCTGCCTGCTTTTGATCCGAGTCTATGCGCGCAGGTCTGACGGTGCAATCATTGTGCTCAACTGGGGCCGGGCCAGCGGGCGCTGCTGGCGCTCAGGGCGCGGGCGGCTTCCTCAAGGGCGGATTGCGGCAGGATCACCAGCATTTTGGGCGCGGTCAGCGAAAGCTGTACCGGCCCAAGCGCGGTGTTCGAGGTGCCGACGCGCCCGTCAGGGGCAAAGTTCAGCCCGCCGATCGGATAGCAAAGCCCGTCCGATATCCCCTCGACCGCGCCCATCGGGAAAAGCGAGACCGGGCAATCGGCATCAAGGTCAAGGGTAATCGAGGGCGGTGCCAGAAACACAAGCTCTTCGCGACCCAGCAGAATGCAGCGCTGCCAGGGGTGGCGTACCAGCGTATTATAGGCCGCCAGCTGATGGTCAAGCCGCTCTCCGGAAAACCCGATGCCGATAATCAGCGGGCTGACGATATGGCCAAGGCACTTGTCGAAATCGGTGCTGTCCTGATCCGCCATCGGGTGTTGTGCGGCTTGCGGAATGCGGGCGCGTGCCGCATCAGAGATGCTGTCAAAGTCGCCGATCACGGCCTGTGGCATCACATCATGGGCAAGGGCTGCATCCGCGCCGCTATCGGCGGCCACCACACGCGGGGCAAGCTTGCGCGCCCGCGATAAAAGGGTAAACGTGATCTCAGCCCCTCCAATCAGGGTGATTGGTTCATTTTCGCGAACAATCATCGTATTATCGCCTTCATCGTTGCGCTCAGGTAGTGGATGTCACATTCTGACCATGAAATGATACGGTAAAAATCTAGGAATCGGGCGTCTTTCGTCTTGTGTGTCATGGTAAACCCTGACTTTGCAGGCAAGCAAAGCGAGCAAGTAATATGGTTGGTTCAAGCAAGATTCTAACAGTTTCCTACGGTACGTTCTCGTGCACGCTGGAAGGTTTTGACGATTCATTTGATACAATGAAAGCGATTGCGGAATATTTCCGTGATCTGGCGGCTGATGACCGGTACTTCGGGGCAGAGCCACCTACCCCGGATGCAGAGATGCTGGCGCGGATCGCCGAGCGGGAAGTCGCGCGGCGTGTCCAGGCCCATGAAGAGCAGGGCAAGATCGTGCTGCGCGCCGAGGCCGGAGAGGCTCTTGGTCAGGCCGTCGCCCTGACCGACGCGCCAACGGCGAAAGCCCCGGAGGCCGAGGCCAAAGCGTCCGAGCCAGCGCCGGAAGAGACCAGCGCCGCGCCCGAGTCGGCCCCGGTCGAAGAGGACTCGCCTGTAGACATGGCCGAGGCCGCGCATGTCGAGACACCCGAGGGTCTGGAAGAAGAACAGCCCGAGATTGCGGCGGACCAGGAGTCAGAAGTTGAGACTGCGGCTCAGCCGGTGCCTGCCGAGGAAGAGCCTGCACAGGCCGCAGTGACAGAGATCGAGGTTGCCGAGGTCGAGGTTGCAGAGGTTTCGCTGGATCAGGACAGGCAGGAAGAGCCCGCCGTGCTGCTTGAGGGCGACAGCATCGCTGCCAAGCTGAGCCGCATTCGGTCGGTTGTTTCAGATGCTGAGAGCTTTGGCGACGACGAATATAGCGAAGACGAGCACGCAAACGACTTTGTCGATACGACGGTCGCGGATCTGAACGCCGCTCTGGCCGAAGATGATCTCGACGCGATCTTGGCCCGCGCCACAGCCGAAGATGCCGTCGAGGACGAGACCGGGGCTGCATCCGAAGAATTCGACGCGCCGGGTGAAATGGATGCCCAGGCAATGGCGGAGGATGACGAGGCGTTCGACGTCCCCAAAGAGTTTGGCACTGATTCTGAATTCGAGGACACGCTGGCCAGCCTTCTGACCGATTCGATGCCCGAAGATGCGCCCACGGCTGAAGCCGTCGCAGAGGCCCCTGAGATTGAGGCCGAAGATGTTGCGCAAGCCGAAGACGAGGCCGATCCTGAAAGCGCGCATGTGATCAAGATAAAGCGTGCCGAATTCGAGGCTGCCGTGGCCAGCGGGCTTTTCCAGGAGGACGACGCTGACGACGATCAGGCGGAAATCGGTGACGGCAATATCTTTGAAGATGAAGGTGCCTTCCTGAGTCCCGAAGAAGAGGCCGAACTTCAGCGCGAACTGGCCGAAGTCGAAGCAGAATTTGAAGGTGTCGAGGCGAACGCGTTTGACGCGCTTGAAGATGAGGCCGAGGATAAGGACGAAGAAGAGATCGAGGCCGCCCAACAGGATGTTATCCTGGATGACGACAGCGACGATTTCGAGGACGAAGCCGCGATTGAACCCGAGGTCGAGGTGGCGTCGGAAGAGACCGATGCGCAGCAACCCGAACAGCGCCGGTACAGGCTGGAACGCGCGGAAACGTCGTCTGATCTGACACGGATTTTCGACGAGACCGACAACCAGCTTGACGCCCCCGCATCAAGCCAGCGCCGCAACGCGATCCAGCATCTGCGTGCCGCCGTGGCCGCAACCCGTGCCGAAACCAAGGCTGGTTCGGAGTTGCGCCGTGGCGTAGATGACTCGGCCTATCGCGACGATCTGGCCAATGTTGTCCGCCCGCGCCGTCCGCAGGCACTGTCCGAGGCGGGGCGCTCTGCGCGGCCCGAAGAGACGCGCCCTGCGCCGCTCAAACTTGTAGCCGAACAGCGGATTGATGCGCCGCGCGATCCCATTCGCCCGCGCCGTGTCCTGACGTCCGATATCGCGCCCGCAGCGGCCAAGGCAGACAGCAATAGCGGTTTTAGCGCCTTTGCCGAGGAAATGGGCGCGACTCAGCTTCCGGAATTGCTTGAAGCGGCGGCCGCCTATCTCGCCGATGTCGAGGGGCGCCCGCAATTCTCGCGTCCGATGCTCATGGGCAAGTTGAAAGAGATCGAACAGGAAAATTTCTCTCGCGAGGACGGATTGCGCTCGTTCGGTCAATTGCTGCGGGAGGGTAAACTGCAAAAGCTGGCCGGTGGGCGGTTTTCCGTCACCGAAGAGACCGATTATCGCGGTCAGGGTGCCCGTCACGTCGGCTAGGCCCAGGTATCAGTCCCAAGAACAAAGCCCTCGGCATCACCTGCCGGGGGCTTTGTTTTGTGTATCCTGCGATGATTTGGCGCTTTCTTGCGCCGGGCCAAAAGGTAGGATCGGCGTGGATCGAATGAAAGGGCCAAGACATGCGGGCGATCGCCCTCGGCGGGATTCTGGTGGTTCTGATGGCGCGCGCGCTATGGGCGCACGCCTCGGAGCAGGGGTTTGTTTTGTTGTTGCCGACGGATGCCTATATCGCGGCGGGGGGCGCTACCGTGGCGGTGACGGTTGTTCTTTTGGCGCTGTTGCCCGAGCGCCTGGCGGTGGCGCTGTTCCGGCCTGTGACGATGATGCGCGGCCGCGGCCCTGAGTTGCGGCACGTGACAAGCGTTCTGGCGGCTGTGGGGCTTGGCGTGCTGGTCTGGCGCGGGCTTTCCGGGTCGCGTGATCCGCTGGTCAATCCGATGCCGCTTTTCGTCTGGGTGGTCTGGTGGATCGTAATGGTCTCGGTGCAGGGGCTGATCGGCAATCACTGGCGCTGGAGCAATCCCTGGACCGGCCCGGCGGCCCTGCTTGGCCGCCTGACCGGCATGCGCGCGCCCTGGCGTTACCCCCGCAAGCTGGGGGTTTGGCCGGGGGTGGCGCTTTTCCTGGCCTTTGCCGGGTTTTTGCTGGCCGATCCGGCCCCGGCCGATCCGGCGCGGCTTGCGGTTATTGTCGGGCTTTATTGGCATGTCACGCTGGCGGGGCTGCTGGTATTCGGGCCGGTCTGGATGGTGCGGGCCGAGCCGCTGACCGTTTTGATGCGGGCCTATGCGCGCATGGGGTTGTTGGGGCGTGCGCGTGGGCGGATTGCAATCGGCCTGTCCGGCTGGCAGGTGGTGCGCGGGCCGAAGATCGGGCTTGGGATGGCGGTGTTCATCCTCCTGATGCTTGGCAGCGGCAGCTTTGACGGGTTGAACGAAACATTCTGGTGGATGGGCCTTCTGGGCATCAACCCGCTTGAATTCCCTGGTCGCTCCGCCGTGATTCTGCCTAATGTGGTGGGACTTTTGGTAGCCAACTCTACGCTGATTGCCGGGTTTCTGGGATGTTTGTGGCTTGGCGAACGGATTGCCGGGGGCACAGAGCCTCTTGTTGCCGTGTTTGGCCGCTATGCGCCGACGATCCTGCCGATCGCGCTTGCCTATCATATTGCGCATTACCTGACCTCCTTTCTGGTGGACGGGCAATATGTGCTCAGGGCGCTCAACGATCCGCTGGGGCGGGGGGCGGATCTGCTGGGGCTTGCCGATTATCATGTGACGACCGGATTTCTGAATACGCCGGGCACGGTCAAGGTGATCTGGCTGGCGCAGGGGGGCACGGTTGTGGCGGGGCATGTGATTGCCATTCTTCTGGCCCATGCCGTGGCGATGCAACATGTCCGAAACACCCGGCGCGCGCTGCTGGGTCAGGCGCCGCTGGCGCTTTTCATGGTGCTTTATACCGTCTTTGGCTTGTGGTTGCTGGCTTCGCCTCGCGGAGTGTGATGCGTAAAAGGCTGGACAAGGGGGGCAATGCTTCGCAGACTTGGCGGCAACCGGCAGATTTGCCGCGTGTTTCGAGATCAGTGCAGAGGAAACCGCCATGAGCACCCCGAAAAACCGCCCCGAGACCAAGCCCACAGGCACTACCACCCGCCGCGGTGCGATGAAAACGCTGGCCGCGGGACTTGGCGCAGCCAGCCTTCCGATGTGGGCACGCTATAGTCATGCGCAGACCGCCGAACCGATCAAGATCGGCTTTCAGGTCCACCGCACCGGCATCGGCGCGGCCTATGGGCGCTGGTACGGGCGCACGACTGAGGCGGCGGCCAAGCTTATCAATGACGGCGGCGGCATCAATGGCCGCATGGTCGAGATCGTGGCCGAAGATGACGGCACCGATCCCAAGCGCGGCGCCGAAGTGGTCGAGAAATTCGCCAATCAGCATGGCTGTGACATTGCCTTCGGGACCCTGTTCAGCCATGTGGTGATCGGCTCTGCACCGCGCGCGGGCGAACTCAAGATGCCTTATTTCGTGGTCTCCGAGGGGCATCACGTCGCCAGCGGCATGCTGAACCGCTATACATTGCAGCCCGGTATTACCGACGTCAAAAGCCAGGTTCAGGCGATGGCGCCTTTCGTAGCGCAGAACCTTGGCAAGAAGGTTACCATGGTGTTTCCGGATTTCGCATTCGGCCATGACCACCGCGATTTCTTTACCCAGGCGATCGAGGCACAGGGCGGCGAGGTGCTGGCGCATATCGCAATCCCACCCTCCGAGACGTCCTTTACCAAGTATTTCCCCAAAATTCCGCGCGAAACAGAGGTTCTGTATCACGTGATGGTGGGCCCGGCGGTTCTGACCTTCGTGAAGGAACTGGGTGAATTCTTCGGTCCCGCGCGACCGGAAATGTTCGGATTTATCGACAGCCTTGAAGCGGTGGCCATCGACAGCCCCGGCCTGGAATACCTCGAAGGCACCTATTTCTGGGAGGGCAACCCGCGCCATGCACAGGCAGATCAGTCAGAGCACGACAAGTTCTTCCGTGCCGCCGTCGGCGTGAATGATCGTGGTGCGTCAATCAGCGATCCGAGCGATGTGTCGACCTATGCGCATATGTTCGGCTGCTGGGAAACGCTGCATGTGATCAAGGCCGGAATGGAGGCCTCGGGATATGCCGGAACACAGGATCGCGCGGCGCTGATCGAGGCGGTCGAGGCGATGACCGACATGCCCGAAAGCCGCGCGCATCCGCAGGGGGCGAAGCTGTTCAATGGCAAGACCCACCAGGTGTTCGGGCATCAGTATATTTCCAAGGTCACAGGTGGAAAATTGCTGCGGGTACACACGACATCCATTGAGGACACGCTTTATCCCGATGAGACGGATTACACGACGCAACCGTTCTGATGGGGCATTTTCTTTCATGAAGAAAATGATCCGGAAAATTCGCCGAATTTTCTGGGGTGTCGCGGTTTTGGTGGTGGCGGGCTGTGGTGCGCCGCCACCACCGCCCGAGGCGGGCGATGTGGCGCGCCTGGCCATTGAGATCGGCGCGCTTGGCCCCGGAGTCGATCCCGCAGAGGCGCGGCGTGCGGCGAAGGTGGCCTATGAGTATTCCCATCAGCTTGCCCTTGAATATCAGATCACCGATCCGCCGATCATTCACAATACCAAGGTCAATATGGGGCTCAAGCCGCGCGGGCTTTGTTGGCATTGGGCGCGCGATATCGAAGCGCGGCTGAAACAGGAGAACTTTCAGACGCTTGATTTGCATCGCGCGGTGGCCAATAGCGACAATGCCTTTCGCCTTGAGCACAGCACGGCGGTGATAAGTCGGCGGGGTGATACTTTTGCCGAGGGCATCGTGCTTGATCCCTGGCGCAAGGGCGGCACGCTGACCTGGGTGGCCACCAGGGATGACCGTTGGTACAACTGGGAGCCGCGCAACGAGGTGGTCGCCCGTCAGCTTGAACGTAAGCATGGCCAGATCGTCACCGTCACGAAAGATCAGCGTATCGTCATGGGGCAAAGCGAGTTTAAGGCGCAATAATCGCCATCCGGGCGCGGAACGGGCTTGCCCCCTATGCCGATGCCGGGCAATCCTTGCGCCAGAATGGATTTAGGCCCTTACATATTGCTGGCCTCGCTGGAAGGCGCGATCACGGCGGCGGTGCTTGCGCTTACGGCGGTCGGGCTATCGCTGGTTTTCGGCGTAATGCGGGTGGTCAACATCGCACATGGCGAGTTTTTCATGCTGGGTGCGGTGATAGCCTGGTGGATTGCCCATAGCCTTGGCGGTCATCCGGTGATCGGGTTTTCTGTGGCGCTGGTGGCGGCGCCGCTTGTTGTCGGGGCGCTTGCGGTGGCCGCCGACATGACGATTCTCAAGCGGCTGAACTATGACCCCGAGCGCACCATCGTGGCCACGATTGGCGTGCTTTATATCATTCAGCAGATGACGCTGATGGGCTATGGCCCCGATGCGCGCCCGGTCGAGCCGCCGTTTAACACGCGGCTGGCGATCCCTTGGGTTGAGCATGGCGCAGAGGGCTGGGCGATGATCTGGCCCTGGGGCCTTGGCACCACAAGTTACAAGCTTGCCGTGATCGGTGCAGCGGTGGTTCTTTTGTGCGGAGTCTGGATATTGATGTCGCGCACGCGCTTTGGCCTTGTGATGCGCGCCACGCAGGCGGACCGCGACATGGCGCTGGCCTTTGGCATCCCGGTCGAGCGGGTTTATGCCCTTGTCTTTGGCCTGGGTGCCGCGCTTGCGGCGCTGGCCGGGGTGTTGATCGTCCCCATTCAGCAGGCGCATTACCTGATGGGGGCGGACCCGCTTTTGCTGTCGTTCATCGTGGTGATTATCGGTGGGCTCGGAAGCTTGCCGGGCACAGTGTTGGCCGCCGTGTTGATCGGGATGAGCGATGGGATCATCTCGGTCTTTTTCTCGCCGACGCTGGCCAAGATTCTGGCGACATTGCTTGTCGGCCTGGTTCTTGTGTTCCGCCCGCAGGGCCTTTTCGGGGCGCAGTCGGAATGAGCGGCGGCGCGCGTGCCTTTGCGCTTCACGGCGGGCTGATCGTGCTGCTGTTTGTGCTGCAATTCGTGCTGCCCGCCTATCACCACGGCAATCTTGCGCGGATCATGGTGCTGGCCAGTTATGCGGTCGGCTATAATATCCTGTTCGGCTATACCGGGTTGCTAAGTCTCGGCCATGCCCTGTTTTTTGCGGCGGGCATGTACGGTATGGGCCTTGGCATCCAGCATCTCGGCCTGACTCCGGCTCCGGCGCTTTTGCTGGGGCTTATGGCGGGTGCGGCGGTTTCGGGGGCGCTGGCGCTGTTGGCGTTGCGCACCACCGGCGTGGCCTTCATGATCGTGACGTTGATGTTCGCGCAGGCGGGGTATCTGACGATCCTCTATTTTGGCGAATATACCCGAGGCGACGAAGGCTTTGTGATCCAGCAGGCGCAACGCATGCTCTGGGGGATCGACCTTAGCGATCCGGGGAGCCGGTATTTCGCGGCACTTATCCTGTTCGGAAGCTGCCTCATGCTGAGCCTCTGGATGGTGCGTTCGCCGTTCGGCAAGGTGCTGGTGGCGATCCGCGAGAACGAGGAACGTGTACGCATGCTGGGCTATGACATCTTCGCGCATAAGCTGGGGGCGATGATCATATCGGGCACCATCGCGGCGGCGGCAGGGGCGTCATACGGGTTGTTGTTCGGCTATGCGGGGGCAAGCTTCGCCTCGGTGCAATATTCCATCTTTCCGCTCTTGTGGGTTCTGCTTGGCGGGGCCGGAACGGTTCTTGGCCCCTTTATCGGCACGTTGTTCATGTTCTACCTGATCGACCTGAGTTCCGGCGTGACTACCGCCTATATGCTGATCGCCGGCGTGGCGCTTGTGCTTTTGACACTGTTCGCGCCGCAGGGGTTGATGGGCGAATTGCGTCGCCGGGTCTGGCGGGGTTTGCCATGACGCTATTGGCGACGCGGGGATTGTCGAAACACTTTGCCGGACTGCGCGCGGTCGAGGGGGTGGATTTCGATCTGCCCCAAGGCGAGGTGCGCGCCCTGATCGGGCCCAACGGGGCGGGCAAGACCACGCTGGTCAGCATGATTTGCGGGCGAATTTCCCCCTCGGGCGGGCAGGTGATCTTTGAGGGCCGTGATATTACCGCGCTTCCGGCGCATAAGCGGATCATGCTGGGCATGGCCTATACCTTTCAGATCACCTCGGTCTTTGCCGGGCTGAGCGTTGGCGAAAATGTCGCCCTTGCCGCACGGCGGCGCCTGAAGGGCGCGCAGGTGGGTGAGGCGGTGGATGACGCGCTTGCGCGGGTCGGCCTGTTGGATCGCAAGGCGCAGGAGGCGGGGGATCTGTCCTATGGCCACCAGCGGCTTTTGGAGATCGCGATGGGGCTTGCGCAATCGCCGCGCTTGTTGATCCTCGATGAGCCGACACAGGGATTGGCCGAGAGCGAGATCGCCGAGTTCAAGGCGCTGATCCGCGAATTGGCGGGCAAGACCACGATTCTTCTGATCGAACATAACATGAGCGTGGTGATGGAGCTTGCCGACCGGATAACGGTGCTGAATTTCGGCGAGGTTCTGGCCGAAGGCACGCCGGATGAAATTCACGCGAATGGCGAGGTTCAGACCGCCTATCTGGGGGGGGATGATGCTTCGACTTGAGGGGATCAACGCCGGATATGGCCGCGCGCAGGTGCTGCGCGACCTGAGCCTTGAGGTGGCGCCGGGTGAAATCCTGTGCCTGTTGGGGCGCAATGGCGCGGGCAAAACCACCACGATGCAGGCGATCATGGGGTTGTTGCCCCTGATGTCGGGGCGAATCCTGCTTGACGGGCAAGAGGTAAGCAGCCTTCCGGCCTACCGCGTGCCGCGCTCGGGCATCGGTTATATCCCGCAGGGGCGGCGTTTGTTTGCAGAACTGACCGTGGCGCAAAACCTTGAGATCGGGTTGCGTGCGCGCAAAAGCGGGCCCGAGGTTCTGGATGAGGTGCTGACCCTGTTCCCGCGTCTGCGCGAGCGCTATGACCAGCGGGCGCAAACCCTTTCGGGTGGCGAGCAGCAGATGCTGGCGACGGCGCGGGCGCTTTGCCTGCGCCCCAAGGTGCTTTTGCTGGATGAGCCGACCGAAGGCCTGCAACCCTCGATGATCGAGGCAATCCGGCAGGTGATCGTCAAGATGCGCGATGAAGGCGTTGCGATCCTGTTGGTCGAACAGCGGGTTGATGCGGTTTTATCGGTGGCCGACCGGGTCGCCTTCATCGAGAATGGCCGCAACACCGAGACATTGCCCGCCGAGGCGCTGCGTGCGGATCATTCCATCGTGGATCGCTATGTCGGGGTTTAACGGCTGTACTTGATAAACGGCGTCAGGGTGCCGATCCGGTCATAAAGCTGGCGCGCCTGTGCGTTGAACTCCTGAGTCAGCCAGTAAACCGACGGACAGCCATCCCTGTCGGCTTGCGCATAGACCGCCTCGATCAGTTTGCGACCAACGCCCATACCGCGCGCCTCGGGGGCGGCGAACAGATCCTGAAGGTAACAGACCTTTTCGATCCGCCAGTTGTGCGGATGATAGATGTAATGGACAAGGCCGACCGGATTGCCATCGCTGAGCGCCAGAAATCCATTCTGATCCGGGTAATCGGACGAGCAGAGCCGCGAGAAGGTGGTATTATAGATCGTATCGGGCAGGGTGGTTTCATAAAACGCCAGATAGTCCCGCCAAAGCGGCGTCCATCTGGGTTTGTCACCGGTCTGGATGGGGCGGATCGTGATGGTCATGGGCGGCCTGATCTTTGGGGGCATAAAGGATCAGTTTGTGCCTAAACCCATGTCAGGGAAAGCAAAATCGCGCCTCATTTCGGGGCGTTTACGCCAGCGGCGGCTGGCGTCATCTACTCTGGCGGGTGTTGGTGCGCGCCATGACACGAGATGTTAGAATTTTCGGCGTGCGACGCTTACTGCGCCGCTACCGCCTGAGGGTCGGCGAGCGTCACGATATCCATCATGATGGTGTTCAGCTCAAAGTCCTTCGGGGTATAGACCCGCGCCACGCCCATTTCACG
>NZ_CAJXIP010000101.1 GCF_913054395.1 uncultured Roseovarius sp. | reverse complement strand
TGATGCGGCGGGCGGCACCGGATCACGCGGCGTGCTCGAGGTGCGCTGTCACGAGGCCCCCTTCGTGCTGGAACATGGCCAGATCGTCGGGCGGCTGGTCTATGAGAAAATGGACCAGGTCCCCGATCAGCTTTACGGTGCGGGAATCGCGTCCAACTATCAGGGTCAGGGGCTCAAGCTCAGCAAGCACTTCAAAAGCTAGGCGGCACTCAGAACCGCCCGATCTTGCGGCCAAGCTTTAGCGCCTGACGGCTCCGCGCTGCGGTTTTCCGGCCATCGGGACCGGGCGCCGCATCGCCATTGCGCGCCCTCTTCCTGCCGATTGCGTCCATTCCGGCATTCACGCCACTGCGCAGGATGCGGCGCAGGATCATGCGCATCACCATGTTGATAATCTGATTGACGTTCATTGCGTCACTTCCTCTGCCTGCCTCTGCCCCTGACATACCACAGAAAGGTGCAAATTTGAGGGCACCCACGCAATATTTAATGAAAACACCCACCGTCCAGCTTCTTCTTGGCCAAAATACTTCCGCCGGAGGCACCGACATCGGCCACGGCGCGCCGCGCCCTGCGGCCCGATGCGCAACAAAAGCTTGCATCCCAATGACAGCGCATTCATGCATCAGACATGACAGAGACAAGCGATCGCTCCCCCAACTCCCTCGCTGCCCTCGGCTGGTCAGAGGTGTTCGAGGAACAGTTGACCCCGGATGAGGCCCCCCTGACCCCGATGCGGATCGCGACCGTGCACCGCTCGCGCGTTACCGCCTTTTCGCCCGCTGGCGCGGTCAAACTCAACCTGCCCGCCCATGCCAGCACCACCGATTTCGCGGTCGGCGACTGGGTTCTGGTCGATCCCGCAACCGATACCGTCACCCGGCGGCTTGAGCGCAAATCCCTGTTGCGCCGCCGCACCGAAGGCACCCGCGCGCCCCAGTTGATAGCGGCCAATATCGACACGCTTTTTATCGTCACCTCCTGCAATGCCGATTTCAACCCGGCCCGGCTTGAACGCTACCTCGCCCTTGCGAACGAAGCCGGGACAACCCCGGTGATCCTTTTGACCAAGGCCGACAAGGTGGGCGATGCCGCCAGCTATCAGGCCCGCGCGGCGGCCCTGCAACGCGGGCTCGACGTGGTCAGCCTCAACGCCAAGGACCCCGAGGCGGCAACCACCCTCGTGCCCTGGTGTGCGCCGGGACAGACCGTGGCTCTTGTCGGCTCATCAGGTGTCGGCAAATCCACTCTGCTCAACACCCTGGCGGCCAAGGACGATGCGACGGCGCAGCCCACCAGCGGCATCCGCGAGGATGACGCCAAGGGTCGCCATACCACCACCTCGCGCTCACTTCATGGCATCAAGGGCGGGGGGCTCGCGATTGACACGCCGGGCATGCGCTCGCTGCACGTCAGCGATGTGGGCGCGGGCCTCGACAAGCTGTTCTCCGAGATCGCCGAGCTTGCGCCACAGTGCCGGTTTCGCGATTGCACCCATGCCCACGAGCCGGGCTGCGCGGTTCAGGCCGCCGTCGCCGAAGGCACGCTTGATCGTGATCGCCTGGAACGCTGGCGCAAGCTTGATACCGAGAATCGGGCGAATACGCCTGTGGCGACCGGGCCGCGCGGCAACAAGACCATCAGGAAGACCCGGCACAAACGTTAGGTGCGGCGCTTAATCCTCGAAAAGCTCGTTCTGCCCCTCGGTACTCGCCTCGTCGGCATCCTCGTCGCCCTCGCCCATCTGCGGCATAAGCCCCGGCGGCGGGCGGTTTTCCAAAAGCCCCGCCGCGCGCAGCTCTTTCAGCCCTGGCAGGTCGCGTGCCGATTCCAGACCGAAGTGATCGAGAAACTCCTGCGTTACCACAAAGGTCACCGGCCGCCCCGGCGTCATCTTGCGACGGCCAAACCTGATCCATTCCATTTCAAGCAATTGATCGACGGTGCCCCGGCTGACCGACACGCCGCGAATTTCCTCGATCTCGGCGCGGGTGACGGGTTGGTGATAGGCGATGATCGCCAGGGTCTCGATGGCCGCGCGCGACAGCTTGCGGGTCTCGACGGTTTCCCGGCTCATCAAGAAGCCAAGATCCGGGGCCGTGCGCATCGCCCAGGCATCGCCCACCTTGACCACGCGCACGCCGCGCCCTTCATAGCGTTTGCGCAGGTAGATAAGCGCCTCGGCAGGGTCCGACCCATGCGGCATCCGCGCGGATAGCTCCTTGGTGGTCACCGGCTCGGTACTGGCAAAGAGGATCGCTTCGACCATGCGTTCCTGCTCTGCGATGGGGGGGGCCTCGAACAGGCTTTCTTCTTTAACTGCATCATCTTGCGACATATTCTTAATCCTTCCGGCGCATCTCGATCGGCGCGAAAACCTCGGATTGCCGAAGCTCGGCGCGCCCCTCTTTCACCAGTTCAAGCGAGGCAGCAAAGGTCGATGCCGTGGCCGAGCGGCGGCGCGCGGGGTCGGTGGTGAAGCCATCGGGCAGATAGGTCGAAATATCGGTCCATGTCCCGGCAAAACCGATCAGCCCGCGCAGCCGCTCCAGCGCCTGTTCCATAGTGAATATCGCGTCGCGGTCCATCACGAAGGGGCGGAATTCGTCGCGGGTGCGAATGCGGGCATAGCCCTGCATCAGATCCAGAAGCGTCGCGGAATAACTCACCCGGCGCAGGCGGGTGACGTCTTCGGGCAGGCCGCGTGCAAAAAAGTCCCGGCCCAGCCGATCACGCCCCATAAGTCGCGCAGCGCAATCGCGCATGGCCTGCAGGCGCTCAAGCTGAAACGCCAGATGCGCGGCAAGCTCTTCGCCGGATGGTCCCTCTTCGGTCGGGTCCGGGGGCAACAGGAGCCGCGATTTGAGAAAGGCGAGCCAGGCCGCCATCACAAGGTAATCCGCCGCGAGTTCAAGCCGGAGCGCCTTGGCCCGTTCGACAAAGGTCAGATACTGCCGCGCCAGTTCCAGTACCGAAATCCTGCGCAGATCAACCTTTTGCGTGCGGCTTAGTGTCAGCAACAAATCAAGCGGGCCTTCAAAGCCGTCGACATCGACGATCAACGCCTCGGCGGCCAGCCGTTCGGCGACCTCGCTAGGCTTGTCCACTTCGCTAAATCCGTCCTCAGTCATCCACGCGCCCGTTTATCAGCGCGTCAAGCTTTGCCGATAGGGCCGGAATGTCAACAGGGACTGGGGTTTTACGGGCCGCCAGGGCGCGCTCGGCGCGCCTTTGGGCGATCTCGGTCATGCGCCCGGCGGCCTCGGCCACCTCGCGACGCTCGTCCATGGTGCCGTTGCAATGCAGGATAACATCGCAGCCCGCTTCGATCGCGGCGCGCGACAGCCCGCCAAGCGAACCGCGCAGCGCCTTCATCGAAATGTCGTCGGTCATGATCAGCCCGTCAAAGCCGATCTCGTCACGGATCACCGTCATCATCCGCGCCGAGGTGGTGGCGGGCGACGGGTCAATCGCCGAATAGACCAGATGCGCGGTCATGCCCAGGGGCAGGTCGTTGAGCGCGGCAAAAGGGGCAAAATCGCTTTTGGACAGCACCTCGTGCGGCGCGTCCACCATCGGCAGGTCAAGGTGGCTGTCGGCCTCGGCGCGGCCATGGCCGGGGATATGCTTGACCACAGGCAAAACGCCACCGTGCAACAGGCCATTGGCCGCCGCCCGCCCCATGCGCGCCACCGTAGCGGCATCAAACCCGTAACAGCGGTTTTGCAAAAACGGATGGGTCGTGGGCCCGGCCACATCGACCAGGGGGGCGCAATTGCTGTCGATGCCAAGTGCGTGCAATTCGTCCGCGATCAGACGATACCGCAGATACATCACCTCTTCGGCGCGCTCGCCCGTCGCCCTCACCTGACCAAGCGGCGCGGGCCATTCACGCCAAAGCGGCGCGCGCAGGCGCTGCACGCGGCCACCTTCCTGATCAATCGTGATCGGGGCCTCGCGGCCCACCGCATCGCGCATCTCGGCGCAAAGCGCGCGCACCTGTTCGGGGCTATCAATATTGCGGGCGAACAGGATAAAACCGAACGGATCGGCGGCGGCAAAGAAGGTCTTTTCCTCAGCCGTCAGACGCAGACCCTCGGCATCAAGAATGGTGGCGCCAAATCGTGTCAACGGGTGACCACCGGGATACATTCGGCGCGTTCCGCCACAAGAGCGGAACAAAAGCGGCGTGCGTCGCCAAGATCGGCAAAGCCCATGGCGCGGAGCCGGTAAAAGGTGCGCCCCCCGCTTTCAGCCCGCTGGATAACACGTTGCTTTCCCTCAAGAAAGTCTCCAAACTTTCGCGAAAGGCGGTCCCATTCTCCGCGCGCTACCTCGGGGGAATCAAACGCGCCCAACTGGGCCAGACGGGTGCCGACAGGGATATTGGCGGGGTCCATTTCAGCGTTCGGCGCCGATTGCGCGGCAGCCACAGCAAGGGCTACGGCCTCGGGAATACTGGTCAGTCCGGCCGGGCGCACACGTGGGCGCAGCGAGCTGCCAATGCCGCCCTTCACGGGGGGCGGCAGGGCGGCGGCCACCTCTTCAGGCTCGGCGGCAGGGGCCGTGTCTTCAAGCGGGGCAATCGGGGGCACACCGGCGGAAAGGTCTTCTGCCAGCGTGTCGAGCGAGGCGTTTTGCAGGGTTTCCTGCGCGGCCAAAGGACCGCTTTCGCTGGCCTCGGCACGGGGTGTGACCTCGGCCTGCTGCACGATCTCGGAGGCGGCAGAGGGCACATCCTCAAGCGTCAGCTCCAACGGCGGGGGCGCCAGCACAAGCCGGTCGGCCGGCGCGGCAGCGGTACCTTCGGCGGCGATGTTATTGACCGCAAGACCCTGATGCTCGGCGGCACTGCCACCGGGATCGGCAGGCTGTATGCGCATCGGCCCCTCGGCGGCGCGCACCACCGGCACGCCCGAGACGTCGCGGACCAGAAGTTTGTAGCCCCAAACCCCCACGCCGACAATCAGCGCAAGCGAAAGCGCCGCGCCCGTTAAATTCGTCAGTTTGACAAGGACATTCGCCCGATCCGGCGCAGTGGTATATTGCGCATCCTGCATCTGTGCCATGTTCCGCCTCTTTTTCTCCGGCGATACATAGCCGCCGGGGAGTTGATGATCTGCCTCACCCCCCGGCGTCTGCCTGTGCGATTTCTTAGCGCATCTCTTCGGCCGGAGTTACGCCAAGAATACCAAGACCTGCGGAAATAACAACGGTAACAGCGCGGACAAGGGCGATTTTAGCCTGAGACGTTGCCGGGTCGCCCTCTTGCAGGAAGCGCAGGCTGGCGTCGTTATGGCCCTGATTCCACAGGGCATGCAGATCGCTGGCCAGGTCGTAGAGGTAGAACGCCACGCGATGCGGCTCGTTGGTGCGCCCGGCGATCTGCACAAGGCGCGGCCATTCGGCCAGCTTTTTGGCCAGGTTAAGTTCGGCCTCATGGGTCAGGATCGACAGATCCGCCGCCGCAAGTGTTGCGTCACTCACGTCGATGCCCGCCTCGGTGGCCTTGCGCAGCACAGAGTTGACCCGCGCATTGGCGTATTGCACGTAAAACACCGGGTTGTCCTTGGACTGTTCCAGGACACGCGCGAAATCGAAATCAAGCGGCGCATCGTTCTTGCGCGTCAGCATCACAAAGCGGGTCACGTCCGGGCCGACAAGTTCAACCACATCGCGCAGGGTCACGAAGGTCCCGGCCCGCTTGGACATCTTGAAGGGCTCGCCGTTCTTATAAAGCTTCACCAGCTGGCACAGCTTGATATCAAGCGGGACGCGCGCGTCCGACAGGGCGCTGACGGCGGCCTTCATCCGCTTGACATAGCCGCCATGATCGGCACCAAGCACGTCGATCAGCATGTCAAAACCACGGTTGATCTTGTCAAAGTGATAGGCAATGTCGGGCGCGAAATAGGTCCAGCCGCCATCGGATTTCTTGACCGGGCGATCCACGTCATCGCCATGTGCCGTCGAACGGAACAGCGTCTGTTCGCGCGGCTCCCAATCCTCGGGAAGCTTGCCCTTGGGCGGCTCAAGCACGCCTTCATAGATAAGCCCCTTGGCGTCGAGCGCGGTAAGCGCCTCTTCGATCAGCCCGGTGCCGTACAGCGACTTCTCGGAAAAGAACACGTCCATTTCCACGCCAAGCGACTTAAGGTCGGCGCGGATCAGATCCATCATCGCCTCGGTGCCGTAATTGCGGATGTCCTCAAGCCAGACCGATTCAGGTTGATCGACATAGGCATCGCCAACCTTGTCCTTGAGCGCCTGACCGACCTCGATCAGGTAATCGCCGGGATAGGTCCCATCGGGAAAGGCGACCTCTTTGCCATGCGCCTCGAGGTAGCGAAGATAGACCGACCGGGCGAGCACATCGACCTGCGCGCCGCCATCGTTGATGTAATACTCGCGGGTGACATCATAGCCGACGAAATCAAGCAGGCTTGCCAGAGCATCGCCAAACACCGCGCCGCGGGTATGGCCCACATGCAGCGGCCCGGTGGGGTTGGCGCTAACGTATTCGACATTGACGCGCTTGCCCTGCCCCATTTCCGAACGCCCGAATTGGGCGCCCGCACGCAGCGCCGCGCGCGCAACGTCATGCCAGAGAGAGGCCGCCAGACGCAGGTTCAGGAACCCCGGACCGGCCACCTCGGCGCTGGTGATGCGGTCGTCCTGCGCCAACAGGGCCGCAAGCGCATCGGCGATATCACGCGGCTTGAGGCCCGCAGGCTTGGCCAGGACCATTGCCGCATTTGTTGCCATGTCGCCATGCGCCGGATCGCGCGGCGGCTCGACCGTGACATTCGACAGATCAAGCCCCTCGGGCAGGCTGCCCTGGGTCTGCATCTGGGCCAGGGCGTCAAGCACGAGGCTGCGGATATCGGTAAACAGATTCATCGGATTTTCCTTGCTGCGTCGGGCGGTGGTTTACCACTGATAGCCCGCGCGTCAATCGCCGCGTCAGTCACCAGGCGCGCAAACCGTCAGAACCGAGCCGCAGGTTCCCCCTGCGCCGGTGCGATCAAGATGCATTGCCGCCAGCAAAAGCGCACTGGCGCAACGCCGGGACTTTGGCATCGTCGGGCCGCCCTTTTGAAGCCGCAACGCGTTGATCGCAAAATGCGCCCCCATCTCGGCCTGCATCAAGGGTGCCAGTTCGCCCAGTGCGGCGCGATAGGCCAGATCTTCGGCGGGGGCGTCGTCGGGCGCGCCGGAATAAACGAAAATGACCTTGCCCTGTCCTTGCCGCAAGCCCGGCGCAAGCGCGCGCGTCAGCGTCGGAATGCTCGTGATCGCGTCACCCAAACGGTCCGGATCGCGCAGCGCCTGAAGGTGGATCAGAAGATCAATCGGCGTATCCTGCCATATCCCGCCAAAATCGCGGCATTGGCGCGGGCGCAGAACATCAAGGCGCAGGGATTCTATCCGGCTCGGGTTAAGTCGGGCCAGAGATATGTTGCGCCTTTCATCGCGGTCGATCGCGATGACCCCCGCACCGGCGCGTGAATACCCGCCCGCCAGCGTAAGGCCAACCGCACAACCGGCCGACGCAATCAGAACCGTTTTGCCGAAAGCGTTGCCCTGCACTCTGAAACTACCATCAAAAATTCACTAACCCGACAAGCGTTAACACCCTGATCGCCACCGTTCAATCTAGGCTTTCGCTCGAGGGGGCGTTTCATTGCGCGCGGGGGCGAGTGCCAAAAGCCGGTTGCCGGACGCGCCCTTGGGCGTGGTCTCGCCGGTGATGAAGGTCAGCGCGCCCGCGCGTCCGAATTCCGCCAAGACAATCGCGTCGGGGTTATCGCCCTGCCAATCCTCCAGGGTATAGCTGTCGGTAAGCTCGGTGGTGCGCACTTTCCAGCCGTCGGTCATGCGTCTGGCAAGGTCGTAATAGCCAAGATCGCCCGCGATATTGCGCCCGCCAAGACTTGCCGGAAGGGCATGGCGGGCGTGCTCCTGTTTTGCGCGCTTGAGCTGAAACACGTTTTCGCGGCCAAATTCCGGGGCAAGGTCGGTGGCCACAAGCGTGTTGTAGGCGTCATTGTTGCTGACCGCCAGAATCCGGCCGAAATTCATGATCTCGACGCCATGTTCCGCCGCCTCGGACAGGATATCGCCGAAGAACGTCGGCAACCCTGCCTCGCGCGCAGTGCGCAGGCGGCTGCGGTTGGGATCGCTGATAAGGACAGGCACCTCAAGCGCCCTGAGTGCCGCGCCAAGCGAGGCGGCAAATTGCGAGCCCCCGGTGATGATCACCCCCGGCGTGCCCTGCCCCGCAAGGCCCAGAATCTGCCCCATCGGGCGCAGCGAAAACCCATGCAGCACCACCGTCGCCGCCACCAGGGCAAAGGCCAGCGGCGTAAGCCGCGCCGCATCCTCAAAGCCAAGCGCCACGAGGCGTTCACCAAACAGTCCCGCCACCGCCACAAGTACCACGCCGCGCGGGCCGGTAAAGGCCACCAGAAGGCGCTCGTTCAGGGGCAGTTTCGTGCCGATCAGCGACACCAGCACCGTCAGCGGGCGCACCAGAAGGATGGTTATGGCCACGAACAGCGCGGCGCGCGCATCCAGAAGCGCAAGCGCCTCAAGGTCCATCGAGGCCGCCAGAAGGATAAAGACACCCGAAACCAAAAGCACGGTTGCATGCTCCTTGAAGCGGCGCAGCTCGGCATAGCTCGGAAGATCGGCATTGGCGATATAGAGGCCCATCACCGTGACCGTCAAAAGCCCGCTTTCGTGCAAAATCCGGTCCGAAAGCGCGAAAACCCCAAGCAGGACAGCGAAAAGCACCGGCACCTTCATGAATTCGGGCACCTTGCCCTCGCGAAACGTCCGCGACAGCCCCCAGCCCGCCGCAAGCCCAAGTGCAACCGCCAGCGTGATGCCGCGCGCCATCGCCCAGACCGCCGAAACCGCAGTCTCCGAAGTGTTGAGCACCAGCACCACCTCGAAGGCCAGCACCGCAGCGAGCGCGCCGACCGGATCGTTGACGATGGCCTCCCACTGCAAAAGCTGGGCCGGGCGCCGCGTGAGGCGCGCCTGACGCAACAGCGGCGCGATCACCGTCGGGCCGGTGACGATCATGATGCCGCCAAACACTGCCGCAATCGCCCAATCAAGCCCGGCCGCATAATGCAGCGCCAGCGTCGAGCCAAGCCAGCCCACCGGTGCCCCGATCAGCACCAGGCGCCAGACCCCTTCGGCGGCGCCGCGCAGGCTCTGGAGATTCAAGGTCAGGCCGCCCTCGAACAGGATGATCGCCACCGCAATCGCCACCATCGGCGCCATCAGCGGGCCGATGTCGCGCGCCGGGTCAAACAGGCCAAGCCCCGGTCCGACCGCCAGCCCGGCAAGCAGCATCAGCACGATTGCGGGCATGCGCAAGCGCCAGGCCAGCCACTGTGCGCCGACCCCCAAGGCCCCGACCAGCGCAAAGACCATCACCGGCGACAGGGCCCCGGCCTGCGATTCGAGTGCCATGATTGCTAGTCTCTCCCTCGTTCACCCGGCCCGCCGGGACCACCCAAGAGGCGCGCATGCTGTTGCAGGGCAAAGCGGTCGGTCATCCCGGCGATGTAATCGCTCACCAGCCGCGCCAGAGCCGTCTTGTCGGCGGCCCGCGCCACATCGTCCCGCCATTCTTGTGGTAAATAGCTTGGCTGATCCAAATAAAAGGGGAAAAGGTCGCTGACGACGCCATGGACGTTCCTGCGCATCTCGTTGACCGCAGGCGCGCGATACATCCGGTCAAACAAAAACCTGCGGATTTTTTGCAGATCGCCCCAAAGACCCGGCGAAAAGCGGATCGCCGCGCGGCCCAGATGGCGCACTTCGGCGGCGCTTTGGGGGGCGGCGCGGGCCAGTTCGCTGCGTGAATACTCGATCACATCGCCGACCATCACGCCAAACACCCGGCGGAGCGCCTCGTGGCGGCGCCGACTGGCGTCAAGGCGCGGGTAAAGCCGGTCGACCTCGCGATAGAAATCGCCCACCATCGGCAGGTCACAGATTTCCTCGTCAGTGAACAGCCCGGCGCGAAGCCCGTCATGCAGATCGTGATTGTTATAGGCAATGTCATCCGAAAGCGCCGCCACCTGCGCCTCGGCATTGGCGTGGGTATGCAGTTCAAGATCATGGCGCGCGTTATATTCAGCCGGGGCATAGGGCAACGGCCCGGCCACCGGGCCGTTATGCTTGGCGATCCCTTCAAGGGTTTCCCAGGTCAGGTTAAGCCCGTCGAACTCGGCATAATGACGTTCGAGGGCGGTGACGATCCGAACCGCCTGGGCGTTGTGATCAAAACCGCCGTAGGGCGCCATCAGCGCGTCAAGTGTATCTTCGCCCGCGTGCCCAAAGGGTGTGTGCCCAAGGTCATGGGCAAGCGCCACCGCCTCGGTCAGCTCGCCGTTGAGGCCAAGCGCGCCGGAAATGGTGCGCGCAACCTGTGCCACCTCTATGGAATGGGTCAGGCGGGTGCGGAAATAATCGCCCTCGTGCTCGACAAAGACCTGGGTCTTGTGTTTCAGGCGGCGGAAGGCGCTGGAATGGATAATCCGGTCACGATCACGCTGAAACGGCGAGCGGAACGCGCTTTCTTCCTCGGGGACAAGGCGGCCACGGGTCTGGGACGGATCAGAGGCATAGCGGGCCGTCATCTTGGATCTCCTTGTCGGCTGTTGCTGCCATCCCTATATTGCCATGTAAGAAAAGTCGAACACCAGCCCGGAGCACCACATGAACCTGCCCCCGAAAGTGACCCCCCGCGCCTTTGCCCGCCTCGCCGAAATCGGCGCGGATCAGCAGGGCCATGCGCTGCGCATCGCAGTCGAGGGCGGCGGCTGTTCGGGGTTCCAGTATGACATCAAGCTGGATCAACCCGCAGCGGATGACCTTGTGCTTGAGGGCCAGGGACAGAAGGTCGTTGTCGATAGTGTGTCCCTGCCGTTTCTGGCCGGCGCCACGATTGATTTCAGCGAAGAACTGATTGGCGCGCGCTTTGTCATCGAGAACCCGAACGCCAGTAGCTCTTGCGGATGCGGAACGTCTTTTTCAATGTAATTCAATTACCTGCATCGCAAAGTTAATCCACCCCGAACCCCACCCGAATGCCTTTGCACCGCGTTTTCCGGGCAGAGCCTGCGCCGCAATCCACTTGTCAGCCCCTCGGCACTGGGCGATAGAGGGGCAAAGCAGACAGGGGGCCTTGCATGAAAATCGCCAGCTTCAACATCAACGGCATCAAGGCCCGGATCGAGGCCCTGCCCGCGTGGCTTGACGAGGCCGAACCGGATGTCGCCCTGTTGCAGGAAATCAAATCCATCGACGAAAACTTTCCGCGCGAGATATTCGAGGACCGGGGCTATAACGTCGAAACCCATGGCCAGAAGGGCTTCAACGGGGTTGCGATCCTGTCCAGGCTTCCGCTTGAGGATGTGAGCCGCGGCCTGCCCGGTGATCCCGACGACGAACAGGCGCGCTGGATCGAGGCGACGGTGATGGGCGATCACGCGGCGGTGCGGATCTGTGGCCTTTACCTGCCCAACGGCAACCCGGCGCCGGGGCCGAAATACGACTATAAGCTGGCCTGGATGGAGCGATTGCGCGCCCGCGCTCAAGAACTTTTGACAACCGAAGAGCCGGTGGTCATGGCGGGCGATTACAACATCATCCCGCAGAATGAGGATGCCGCCCGCCCCGAGGTCTGGGCCAGGGATGCGCTTGCCCTGCCCGAAAGCCGCGCCGCCTTTCGCCGGATTCTGAACCTTGGCTTTACCGAGGCGTTTCGCGCCCGCACACAGGGTCCGGGGCATTACACCTTCTGGGATTATCAAGCCGGGGCCTGGAACAAGAACGACGGCATTCGCATCGACCACTTTCTGCTTAGTCCGCAGGCCGCCGATCTGTTGACCGACTGCCAGATCGACAAGGAGATTCGCGCGCGCGAAAAGCCGTCCGATCACGTCCCGATCTGGATCACGCTGGACGCCTGAGACCTCGAAACGGGCGCAGAGCCGCCTTCAGGTCGCACCGGGAAAGGGGCTGGCCGCCCTTTCACCGCCTGCGCAGGATGCGTGGTTCAGGCTGGTGCCTGTGTCACGTCATGGCCGTAAAGCCAGTCGAACTGACGCATCATCCGCGTGGGCGCAATCGCCCCTCCGGCGCGCAGGGCACCATGCGCGGCCCACCGCAGCGGCGGAAACGACAGGTGGTATTTCCAGGCGTTGCGATTGGCGGCCTCGACCACCCGGCGCACACGCGCCTCGCGGCGGGTCTGATAGCGGGCAAGCGCCTCTGATACATCCGGCGCGCGGTTCAGTTCATCGCACAGAATCCAGCCATCCTCGAGCGCCATCGACGCGCCCTGCGCCATGAACGGAAGCGTCGGATGCGCGGCATCGCCCAATATCACCAGGTTGCCACCCTGCCAGACCGGCGCCACCGGATGGCGGAACAGCCCCCAAAGATGCACATCCTGCACCGCATCCAGCATGGCACGCACCTCTGGGCCGAAATCGGCAAAGGCAGCATGCAATGCCATGGGATCGTCTTTCTGGGTCCAGCTTTCGGCGGCCCATGCCGCCTTTTCCTGCACCGCAACGATGTTCAAAAGCGTGCTGTCGCGCAGCGGATAGCTGACCACATGGCGCATCGGCCCCATGTGAACGCGCGCCTCGGGGCCGCGTCCGGTCAGGTTGGGAATGGTCGCGCGCCATGCCACCTGACGGGTAAAGAACGGCGCCGTTGTGCCGTTAAGCGCCTCTCGCACCTTTGAATGCAGGCCGTCGGCCCCGATTACCAGATCGGACCCGAGGCTGGCGCCATTGGCAAGCCGCACCTGCGGGCGCGTGCCCGGCGAGACCTGGGATACCTTCTGAAGCAGGCGGACCTTGACGCCCGCCGCCCGTGCGCCCTGTGCCA
>NZ_CAJXIP010000100.1 GCF_913054395.1 uncultured Roseovarius sp. | reverse complement strand
AGCCAGAATTATTTGGCCAACCATGCCTGGAATTTTGCGTCCAGATCATCACGGTTGTCTGCCCACCATTCGTAGTCATAGGTGTGCACGTTGGTTGCGTTTGCTGGATCTGTTGGCATGTGTGGTGCCATTTCAATGCCCAGTTCCGCATGCTTACCAACCAGTGGAGCCGAAGAGGCACGAGCAGGACCGTACGAGATGTACTTAGCCTGGTCAGCCAGACGCTGAGTGTCTGTCGCAAAGTTCAGATAGTCCAGGGCACGGGCTTTACGCTCGGGGCTCAGACCTGCTGGGATGATCCAACCGTCCAGATCGAACGACTGCATGTCCCACAGCATTCCGATTGGCTGGTTCTGCTCAGCAATTGCCGAGAACAGACGACCGTTGTAGGTGGAACCCATGACAACTTCGCCATCAGCCAGAAGCTGGGGCGTTTCGGCACCGGCAGACCACCAGACGACCTGATCCTTGATGGTGTCGAGCTTGGCAAGAGCCTGATCAACACCGGCATCAGTGCCGAGAGTCGGATAGATATCTTCCTTGGCTACGCCATCGCAGTACAGAGCCCATTCCATGTTGTCGATCGGGCGCTTTTGCAGCGAACGCTTGCCGGGGTACTTGGCAAGATCGAACACGTCGCAAACGCTGCTCGGGGGCTCAACACCCTCGGGCACCATGTCGGTACGATAACCGAATGTGGTCGAGTAAACGATTTGCGGAACGAAGCAGTCGCTGACGATCAGGTTGCCAAAGTCGTCGCTGGCAGAGGTGCCATCGGGCGCGGCGGCCAGATCTTCGTCGTGATCCAATTCCATCGCCAGACCTTCGTCACACAGACGCATGGCATCGGATGCAACGACATCGACCAGATCCCAGGTCACGTTGCCGGCTTCGTTCATCGCGCGGAGCTTGGCAACGGCCTCGGCCGAGCTTTCGTCCCAGGTTGCGCTGACGCCGCCGTTATCGGCCAGGTAGGGCTGAAGGTAGGCCTTGTCCTGACTGTCTTGATAAGCGCCGCCCCATGACACGAGCGTCATGCTGTTGGCCATATCCTGTGCAGTCACGGCTGTGCCTGCGGCCACGGTCAGAACCGTTGTTGCAAGCAGAGTTTTTGTGAGTTTCATAAACATACTCCCAGTTTATTTTTGTCCCGTTTTTCAATATCCCGGCCTTCGTGCTACGGGTAAAACCTCCGAAGGCTTCTCTCAACCCGCGCCGCGCCCTTGGGCAGCGGCGCGAATAGGTTCACGCCTGCGGCGCGTCCAGCGCCCGGCAATCCTCTGCAAGCCAGCCAATTTCGATCTGCTCGCCAGGTTCCAGGCGGCGCTGATCGGGGGCGTTGCGGGTTTTGATGATGAAATCGTCGCGGCCGGCCACCTTGAGCCGGGTGCGGAAGATATCACCCATATAGATGAATTCGGCCACTTCGGCCTTAAGCGTGTGGGCATCGGGGCTCAGGCGGTCGCGATTGAATTCGACGCGCTCGGGGCGGATCGAGATAAGCGTGCGGTCCCCGGCCTTTTCGACATTGACCGGCGTGGCATCAATCAAATCGCCGTTGTCGAGCTGAACAAGCGCAAGGCCGTTCTTGATTTCCTTGACCGTCCCGGCAAGCGTGTTGTTCTCGCCAATGAACTGCGCCACAAAGCTGTTTTGCGGGCTTTCATAAAGCTCGTCCGGCGGGGCCAGTTGTTGAATGCGGCCATCGTTGAACACCGCAACCCTGTCTGACATGGTCAGCGCCTCGGTCTGGTCGTGGGTCACGTAAACCGTGGTAATGCCAAGCTCGTGCGCCAGGTGGGTGATCTCGAATTGCATCTTCTCGCGAAGCTGTTTGTCGAGCGCACCAAGCGGTTCGTCCATCAGCACCAGCTCAGGTTCGAACACCAAAGCACGGGCAAGCGCCACACGCTGTTGCTGACCGCCGGACAACTGTGCCGGACGACGACCGCCAAAGGCACCCATCTCGACCATCTCAAGCGCGCGCTTGACCTTGGCCTCGCGGTCCGACTTGCCGATCTTGCGCACCTCAAGCGGAAAGCTGAGGTTTTCAGCAATCGTCATGTGCGGAAAGAGTGCATAGTTCTGAAAGACCATGCCGATGCCGCGCTTGTGCGGCGGGATGTTGTTGATGCTCACCCCGTCAAGTTTGATCTCGCCGTGGGTGGCGGTTTCAAACCCGGCCAGCATCATAAGGCAGGTCGTCTTGCCCGACCCGGAGGGCCCAAGCATTGTCAGAAATTCACCCTTGGGCAAGGAAAGGTTCAGATCCTTGACGACTAAAGTCTCGCCGTCATAGCTCTTTTGCACGCGCTCAAAAGCAACGAACGCATCGTTGTTCCCGGTATTGGCCAAAAGTCGGCTCCCTGTTTTTTATTTCGCGGAGTCCCCCGCGTTCGGTAGAAACTAAAACGTCAATCACCCTTTGGTGCAAGTCGATTACGGCACTTTTTTCCTAAATCCGACCTGTACAGGCCAAAACGACCGTTTAAATACAAATAAAAGGCGATTTTCCCGCCGCCAGTCGCGGCCATCCCCATGTCAACACAACTTATGCGTGAACCTGGGGATGGCTTTCAAGAGACTCGGCCTAGCCAAGAATGGTCTTTACGGCCTTGGCGGTCTTGGTGACGACCTCATCGGCCTCTGCGTGAGTCAGACAGAAAGGCGGCGCAAAACCAAGGATATCGCCCTGCGGCATGGCGCGGCCAATAACCCCGTCACCGCCAAGCGCGGCGGCCACCTGCGGCCCGATCTTGTCGGCGGCGTCAAAGAAGGTGCGGCTATCGCGGTCTTTCACGAATTCGACGGCACAGAGCATGCCCTCGCCCCGGATTTCCCCGACATTGGCATGATCGCCAAGCGCCTCGGCCATGGTCTTGTTGAGATAACTGCCGACATCGCGGTTGTTTGCAATCAGGTCGAGCTCGTCCAGAAGCTTGAGGTTGGCAACCCCCGCCGCCGCACCGATCGGATGGGCCGAATAGGTCCAGCCATGGCCGATCGGGCCGTTTTCGTCGGTGCCCTGTTCCAGCACTTTCCACATCTTTTCACCGACAATCGACCCCGACAGCGGCGCATAGGCCGACGTCAGGCCCTTTGCGATGGTGATAAGGTCGGCCTCAAGTCCATAATGCTCTGCGCCGAACATCGTGCCAAGACGGCCAAAACCGGTGACAACCTCGTCCACCACAAGCAGGATATCGTGCTTTTTAAGAACCTTCTGGATCGCGGGCCAATAGCCTGCGGGCGGCGGGACGATGCCCCCGGTGCCAAGAACCGGCTCGCCGATAAAGGCGGCAATCGTGTCGGCGCCTTCGCGTTCGATCAGCGCCTCAAGCTCGGCCACGCAATGGGCGGTGAACTGTTCCTCGGACTGCTCAAGATCGGCGCGGCGGAAATAATAGGGCGCCTCGGTGTGCACCACCTGAGACAGCGGCAGATCGAATTTCTTGTGGAAAAGTTCAAGCCCTGTCAGCGAGCCGGTCACAAGACCCGAGCCGTGATAACCACGCCAGCGGCTGATGATCTTCTTCTTTTTGGGGCGGCCGAGAATGTTGTTGTAATACCAGATCAGCTTGACGTTGGTTTCGTTGGCGTCCGACCCGCTCTGTCCGAAATAGACCTTGGACATATTGCCGGGCGCACGATCAAGGATCATCTTCGATAGGGTGATGCTCGCCTCGGTGCCATGGCCGACATAGGCATGGTAATAGGCAAGTTCCTTGGCCTGTGCGGCGATGGCATCGGCAATATCCTGACGGCCATAGCCGACATTGACACAGTAAAGCCCGGCAAAGGCGTCAAGCATCTTGTTGCCGTCGCGATCCTCGATATGGCAATTGGTGCCGGTCTTGATCACCCGATGGCTAAGCTCACCACGGGCAAATTGCGCCAGATGGGTTGAGGGGTGGAAAAAATTGTCGCGATCCCACTCCGCCAGTTGGTCGTTTCTAAGCATGTTTGTTCCTTTCGATCCTTTGTGTCGGGGTCCGGAAATTTCAAAAATTTCCGGGCAAAAATCTTTTCAAGATTTTGGTGTGGCTAGGCCCAGTCGCGGCAAACGTATTTCATTTCCATAAATTCCTCCATCCCGCGCCGCGCTCCTTCGCGGCCAAGCCCCGATTGCTTTACCCCGCCAAAGGGAATTGGCGCGCCGGTCACCTTGGTGCGGTTCACCGCCACCATCCCGAATTGCAACGCCCGGGTCATCCGATAAATCCGTCGCGGATCAAGGCTGTGGACATAGGCAATCAACCCGTATTCGGTGGCATTGGCACGCGCAATTACCTCGTCTTCGGTATCAAACGGCGTGATCGCCGCCACCGGGCCAAAGGTTTCGTCACGCATGATCGCGGCCTGATCGGGCACATCGGTCAGGACGGTGGGCTGATAGAACAGCGGTCCCAAAGCGTCACGCTTTCCGCCACACCCAAGCCTGGCCCCGTGGTCAAGCGCGTCCCTGACCTGTTCCTCCTGCTTTTGCACGGCGGCCTCGTTCATCAGCGGACCAAGATCAGGGTCATCCATCCCGATCCCAAGGCTAAGCGCCTTGGTCGCCGCAATGAAGCGCTCGCAAAATGGCTCATAAATTGCGCGTTCCACGTAAATCCGGTTGGCGCCAAGACAATCCTGCCCCGAGGTGGCGAATTTTGCCTTGATGGTTTCGGCAACCGCACCGTCAAGATCAGCCCCCTTGAACACAATCACCGGCGCATGACCGCCAAGTTCCATGACCAGCTTTTTCACCGTGCCCGCGCATTGGCGATATAAAAGTTGGCCGATATTGGTCGAACCGGTAAACGACAGCACCCGCACGCGGGCATCCGTTGTCCAGGGTTCAACCACGGTGGAGGCATGGCCCGTGACCACGTTGAACACCCCCGCAGGTACGCCCGCACGTTCGGCCAGTTCGGCCAGGGCAAGTGCGGAATAGGGGGTTTCGCCGCTTGGATGCGCCACCACGGTGCATCCTGCCGCCATCGCCGCCGCCGCCTTGCGCGTCAGCATCGCCGCCGGGAAATTCCACGGCGTGATGAGGGCCGCAACGCCAACCGGCTCCAGCCAAAGCTCGACCTCGGCATCGGGCAAATGGCTTGTAACGCCCTCAATGTTCGGACGCTTTGATTCCTCGGCGTAATATTCCACAAAGCTGGCGGCATAGTCGATCTCCCCGCGCGCCTCGGACAGGGGCTTGCCCTGTTCAAGCACCATGATCCGCGCAAGATCCTCCTTGTGTTCGACCATCAGGTCGAACCACCGGCGCAACACCGCCGAACGTTCTTGCGGAAGGGTCATGCCCCATGTGGCAAACGCCTCCTGTGCGCCGTCCACCGCCGCGCGCGCCTGTGGCCCGCTCATGCTGGCAACCTCGCCAAGCAGGGTGCCATCGGCCGGGTTGCTCACGCTGAGGGTGTCGTTGCCGTCACCGGCCACCCATTTTCCGTTCACATAGGAAAAGTGGCGCACAAGCCGCGTATCGGTGATCCCGTGACGGGTCCAGTTTGCTGAATCAGACATGCTCGGCCCTCCTTTGCGCCAAAGAATGCGCTGGAGTGGCAAGAAACTGCGCCTGAAGTTTTGCGCCATTGCAGAATAATCATCTGCTCAGGCCGGTTTCTACGGATGAATCACCCGGAAAACATATCCAGTGGCGGCAAGCGCGGCGATTTCACCGGCTTGGTCACGATATAGGTGAAATACCGCGCGAGCCCGATGCGCGCCTCTAGCATGGTGTCAATCAGGCGTTGATAGGCGTCGATATCGCGCGTGACGATCTGTAAAAGATAGTCGAACCCGCCACCAAGCGCCCAACAGGCCGTCACCTCACCATAGCGCATTACGCTGGCCTCGAAGGCCTGAAAGCTGGCCGGGGTGTGATCGGCCAATTCGGCGGCGACAAAGACGGTCACATGCGAACCCAGCTTTTTGAGACTGATCCGCGCGTTGTACCCCTCGATAATCCCGCCCTCTTCCAGCCGCCGAAGCCGCTCCCAGCAGGGGCTTGCCGACAGGCCGACACGCGCCGCCAGATCGGCCTTGGTGATCCGGCCCTCATCGGCCAGAACCCGCAGAATTTCAAGATCGCGTGCGTCAAGCTTCATGGATTACGCCGAAATCACGGTGCCGACCGCGCCGTTTTGAAGACGCTCGAACACATGGGTGGCAATCGCCGTATCCTGAACGCCGGTGCCGGTCAGGTCGGCGATGGTGATCTCGGCGTCGCTGCGCCGCCCACGGGCGCGCCCGGTGATGACCTGTCCCAACTCGGGCGGCGTGCCCCTGTCCCAGAGACCGGCGGCAATCGCGCTGCGCAATTCACCAAGCTTTTCGACCTGTGCCACACGGTCGGCCACATAAAGATCGGCCTTGATCAACGCCTCTGGGGCGATCTCGTTCTTGCCCGCCTGATCCGACCCCATGGCGGTGATATGAAGCTCGGGATGAAGCCATTCTGCCTCGACAATCGGGGTGCGCGACGGGGTTGTCGTGACCACAAGCTGGCTTGCCATCACAAGATCGCCGGGGTGATCGACGACACGCGCCTCGCATTTCAGGTCGCGCGCCAGGTCATCGGCGCAAGCCTGAGCATGGGCCGTGTCGCGCCCCCAGACAAGGAGCCGCTGAAACGGGCGCACGATATGCGCGGCCTTCATCTGAAGCCGCGCCTGAACGCCGGTGCCGATCACACCTGCCGTATGCACAACATCCGGCGCCAGATGATGCGCCGCCACGGCCCCCGCCGCCGCCGTGCGCACATCGGTAAGATATCCATTGTCCAGGAACACCGCCTGCACCATGCCGGTCTTGGCCGAAAAAAGCACCATCAGGCCATTCAGGCTTGGCAGGCCCAGCCCCGGGTTGTCGAAAAAGCCGGGGCTCACCTTGATCGCGAAGCCGTCAAAGCCGGGGATATAGGCGGTTTTTACGTCCACCTCGCCATTCACATCGGCCATATCCATCGACATCACCGGTGGCATGATCACGCCCCCATCTGCGAGCGCGGAAAACGCCTTTTCGATCACGCGGATGGCGTCTTTGTTCAAACTGACCACGCCACGCAATTCGGCCTCGGTCACAATGCGAATGTCATGCGCCATATTTCACTCCAGCAATCACCTTGTCGCCCAACCGAACATCCTGTCCGGTAATGACGCGGGTAAACATATCCATATCCAGATTGCGGCCCGTCACAATAGTGGCTGTCGGCCCGCTCAATCTGACCTTGCCGGTAAGGACCGCAGCAAGGCCTACAACACAGGCGCCCTCTGCCACGATCCGATCCTCGTAATAGAGAACCTGCATGGCGTGATAAATCTCTTCCTCGCTTACAAGCAGGATGTCATCAAGCAGGTCACGACACATCGGAAAGGAAAGCCGGTTCTGCATGCCAATCCCGCCGCCAAGGGAATCGGCCAGGCTTGGGCGTTCTTCCACCTCGACTGGCTTGCCCGCCCTGATGCTTTCATGCATCGCCGCGCCGCGATCCATTGTGATGCCGATGACCCGGATTCCCGGCTTGATCGCCTTGGCCGCCATTGCCACGCCCGCGGCAAGACCACCGCCCGACAAGGGCACCAATAAAGTGTCAAGATCGGGGCGCGCCGCCAGCATCTCAAGCCCGATCGTGCCCTGCCCCGCAATCACCAACGGGTCGTCAAAGGGCGAGATTTCGGTCAAGCCCTCGTCGCACACAAGACGCTCTGCCTCGGCCTGTGCGTGATCCTGACTTTGTCCGACAATGCGCACCTCCGCGCCCAGCGCGCGAATGCCATCGACTTTGGCCTGTGGCACCAGTTCAGACATGCAGATCACCGCCCGCATGCCCCGCGCCCGCGCCGCATAGGCCACACCGCGCCCATGATTGCCGGTCGAACAACAGGTGACACCGGTTGCGCCTTTGACCCCGGCCACGGCATTCAACGCACCGCGCAGCTTGAACGCGCCGATCGGCTGCATGTTCTCGAGCTTGAGCAGAAAATCCATACCCGCCAGCGCGCTCATAAAAGGCGAGGGCACCAGCGGCGTGCCATCCGCCAGCCCGCGGATCACATGCGCCGCAGCATAAACATCGGCCAGAACGGGCTGCATTCGTCTCTCCTGTTTCGGGTCGCGCACACCTTGGGTCAGCCCATAGCCTGACGTCAACCGCACAGGCATCAGTTTCCTGAAAACGACATTTGATGGCGTATTTCTTGGGGCAGAGCCCGAGTAAACCCCCAGAATGGGCAGGAAACACATCGCACGGACAATGACATGATCGAAAAAGACCTGCCGTTTTCACCGCAAGAATTCCAACGCCGCCTGACGAAAACCCGCGCCGCAATGGAAAGCAAAGGACTTGATGCGCTCTTTGTGACGGATCCGTCAAACCAGAACTGGCTGACAGGATATGACGGCTGGTCGTTTTATGTCCATCAAGGCGTTATCGTCCTGCCCGATGCCGATCCGATCTGGTGGGGCCGCAACCAGGATGCCAACGGCGGCGTGCGAACCGTGTGGATGACCGACGACCGCGTGATCGGCTATGCGGATAATTACGTGCAATCCACCGAACGTCACCCGATGCAGGACCTTGCCGAACGCCTGACCGGAATGGGCTTGGCCGACAAACGGATCGGCGTTGAAATGGACAACTACTATTTCTCCGCCAAAGCGATGGAGGTGCTTCGCACGGAATTGCCCGGCGCGGCATTCATCGACGCGACCGCCCTCGTGAACTGGCAGCGCACCGTAAAATCCGAAGAAGAACTGGCCTACATCCGCAAGGCTGCGGCGATCTCGGAAAAGATCGTCGATGGTCTGCTCGAACGGGTCGAGCCGGGGATACCGAAAAACGAAATTGTCGCCGAAATCTTTCGCGACGGAATTCGCGGCGTTGACGGGGCCTGGGGCGATTACCCGGCAATCGTACCGCTCCTGCCATCGGGCTCTGATGCTGCGGCGCCACACCTGACGTGGAACGGGCGCGAATTTGCGACCGGTGAGGCGACCTTCTTTGAAATTTCGGGCTGTTATCGACGCTACCACGCCCCGTTCTGCCGCACGCTGTTTCTCGGCAAACCGCCGCAATTCCTGCTCGATGCCGAAAAAGCGCTGGTCGAGGGGCTTGAGGCAGGTCTTGAAGCGGCAAAAGCGGGCAACCGTGCCTGCGATATCGCCAACGCATTGGCCGCCCCCCTTGAACGTGCCGGTATCGAACGGGGCGCGCGCTGTGGCTATCCCATCGGGCTGAGCTATCCGCCTGACTGGGGCGAACGCACGATCTCACTGCGCGCCGAGGATGAAACCGTGCTGGAACCCGGCATGACCTTCCACTTCATGCCAGGTCTCTGGATGTCGGATTGGGGGCTGGAAATCACCGAATCCATCCTGATCATAGAGACCGGCCCCGCCGAAACCTTCTGCAATCGTCCGCGAAAGATGTTCGTAAAAGACTAAATCCGCCGCGCGCACGAAGAGCGCCGGAGCCTCCGGCGGGGATATTTTCAAGCAAGAAGAATCAGGCAAAATCCCTTGTTTCTTCTTGCCTTAAATATCCCGGGGAGTTTGAGGGGCGGCGCCCCTCATCCCACTATCCTGTGCGGCAATGCCGCGCCATTTGGACAGGCCGCCTCAGCTGGCGGCCTTCATAAGCCCATCTTCTTCAAGCTTCGCCGCAGCCTGATCAAGTGAAGCCCAGGCACGCTCTGCCAAGGTGTCGATTTCCTCTTTGGTGATCACCAGCGGCGGCGAAATGATCATCCGGTCACCCACGTGACGCATCACCAGATTATTGGCAAAACAGCGCTCGCGACAGATATACCCCGCCGTTCCCGCATCCGCCGCAAACTTGGCGCGGCTTTCCTTGTGCGGGGTCAGCGCAAGAGACCCCATCATGCCAACGATCTGCGCCTCGCCTACCAGGGGATGATCGGCCAACGACTGCCATTTCTCCTGAAGATAGGGCCCGGTCTCCTCGGCGACCCGCTCGACAATCTTTTCCTCTTCCAGAATGCGAAGATTTTCCAGGGCTACGGCACAGGATACCGGATGACCGGAATAGGTATAGCCGTGGTTGAATTCACAATCGTTCATCACTTTTGCGATCTTGTCGCTGACAATCGAGCCGCCGATCGGCGCGTAGCCAGAGCTCAGCCCCTTGGCGATGGTCATGATATCGGGGCGGATGTTCAGGGTCTGACTTCCGAACCAGCTTCCGGTGCGGCCGAACCCGCAGATCACCTCATCGGCGATCAGAAGGATGCCGTATTTGTCACAGATCCGTTGAATTTCGGGCCAATAGCTTGCGGGCGGAATGATCACGCCACCGGCGCCCTGAATCGGTTCGGCAATAAATGCGGCGACGCGGTGCGCACCGAGTTCTTCGATCTTTTCCTCGAGCAGGCGGGCACGCGCCAGGCCGAATTCCTCCGGATCGCTATCGCCGCCCTCACCATACCAATAGGGCTGGTCGATGTGGTGAATATCCGGAATCGGCAGACCACCCTGCGCGTGCATACCGGACATGCCGCCAAGGCTTCCGCTTCCTACGCTGGAACCGTGATAGGCGTTCTTGCGCGAAATGATCACGTTGCGCTCAGGCTGGCCCATCTGCGCCCAATAGGTGCGCACCATTCGGATATTGGTGTCATTCGCCTCGGATCCCGATCCGGCATAGAACACCTGGTTCAAATCCCCCGGCGCAAGTTCGGCAAGCTTGGCCGAGAGCGCGATGACGGGCACATGGGTTGTCTGAAAGAAAGTGTTGTAGAACGGCAGTTCGCGCATCTGCCGCGCGGCCGCCTGGGCCAGCTCTTCACGGCCATATCCGATATTGACGCACCACAACCCGCCCATCGCATCAAGGATGTCGTTGCCTTCGCTATCGGTCAGGGTCACGCCCTTGGCGCGGGTGATGACGCGCACGCCCTTTTGCTCGAGCTCGTTGCCATGGGTGAACGGGTGCATGTGGTGGGCCGCATCCAGCGCCTGCAGGTCAGCCGTGGGCATATGATTGGTGATCGCCGTCATGTTCATACCTTTCGCGAATAAGGATCATTCTGGCGCGGTGGCCAGTCTGCGCCCAGAATATGATCAAATTATTCTCTGTCAATCGAATCAGCGCAAAGCACCCGATTGTTCGAGGGAATGGCGCACTTGCTCCATTCCCTGGATCACATCCTCTCGGATTGCCCGCGCGGCGGCCTCTGCATCACGAGCATGCATTGCCTCTAGCATGGCCTTGTGTTTATCCGGCAAATTCTGGGTCCCCATGCGCCCGCAAACCACCCGAAGCGACGGCCCGAACCGAAGCCAGAGTCCATCAGCCAGATGCGCCAGAATAGGCGCATCGGCAATCTCGTAGAGCCGTCTGTGAAACAGGTAGTTCAACTCCAGATAGGCCCGCAGATCGCCACGCGTTATCGCGACATCCAGCTGATCGTCCAAAGCACGCAAGTGATCCAGATCGCCCAGAGTTGCCCGCTCGGTCGCGCGCAGGGTCAGATGCGGGTCAACCCATTGACGTGCAAGGATTAACTCGCTGATGTTATCGGCACTCAACAGGGGTACACTGACTCGTCGGTTACCTTGGAATTCAAGCGCGCCCTCGGCGATCAGGCGCCGCAACGCCTCGCGCACCGGGGTCATGCCCGCGCCAAGGCGTTCGGACAGGCCCTGGATGGTCACCGCCTGACCCGGAGCAAGGTCGCCGAACAACACCAGATCGCGCAGTTGGCGATAGATCACCTCATGCGCCGGAAGCCGGGTGGTCGCGGCGTCGATCGTGCTTAAATTCTGTGCGGTCGTGGTCATCTCCGGGGCATCCCAACCGTGGCTATCCATGTCTCTCCTTGCGAGTTTAGCGGCTGCATGAAAACATTACCATATTGCCAACTGCGGAAATTTTTGATCAAATCCGTGGCAGGGCAGACGACATGCCGACCAACGGGAGAACATAATGCGACATCTAATCATGACCACCACAGCCGCTCTGGCACTTGGAACGATCGCCGCCTCGGCCGAAGAGGTGCGGGTCTACAACTGGTCCGACTACATCGACGAGGCCCTGCTTGAAAAATTCGAGACGGAAACCGGGCTCGATCTGATCTATGACGTCTTTGACAGCAACGAAGTTCTGGAAACCAAGATGCTTGCGGGCGGATCGGGCTATGACGTGGTCGTGCCCTCGGGCACCTTCCTGCAGCGCCAGATTCAAGCCGGTGCGTTCCAGAAACTCGACATGTCCAAACTGCCCAACCACGCCAACATGTGGGACGTGGTCAGCAGCCGGACCGAGCAGTACGACCCCGACAATGCCTATTCGATCAATTATATGTGGGGCACCACTGGCATTGGCGCCAATGTTGGCAAGGTCAGGGAACTGTTGGGTGAGGATGCCCCGCTTGATAGTCTTGAACTGGTGCTCAACCCCGAGAATATGGAAAAGTTGAGCGAATGCGGCGTGCATTTCCTTGATGCCCCGGCCGAGATGATCCCGATGGTTCTCAAGTATCTCGGCGAGGACCCCGATAGCCATGACCCAGAGGTCATCGCCAAGGCAGAACCCGTCTTTATGGCGATCCGCCCCTATATCCAGAAATTCCACAGCTCGGAATATATCAACGGCCTAGCCAATGGCGACATCTGTGTCGCGGTCGGATGGTCGGGTGACATCCTTCAGGCGCGCGATCGTGCCGCCGAGGCCGACAATGGCGTGGAAATCGTCTATAACGCGGCCAAAGAAGGCGCGCAGATGTGGTTTGACCAGATGGCAATCCCGGTCGATGCGCCCAACCCCGACGCTGCGCATGTGTTCCTGAACTTCATCATGGACGCAGAGAACATGGCGGCCGCGTCGAACTATGTCTATTACGCCAACGGTAACAAGGCGAGCCAGGAGCATCTTGTCGAGGATGTGATCGGCGATCCGGCGATCTATCCCGATGCCGCGACTCTGGACAACCTGTTCACCACCACCCCCTATCCCGCCAAGGTTCAACGAGTCGTGACCCGCCTC
>NZ_CAJXIP010000099.1 GCF_913054395.1 uncultured Roseovarius sp. | reverse complement strand
GATCTGGCAGGCGCCACATCAGGCCGCGTTGCTTAGTGGTGGGATTACCAATTTCAACGTCATGCTAACGGACCAAAACTGCCGCTATGTAGTGTGAGTAGGGCAGGACATTCCAATCCACCAGATCATGCGGTTCAATGAGCTGGCTGTGCACAGGGCAGCCCATGCAATTGGGGCAGCGCCGCGTGTCGTACATTCTGAACCCGGCATCATGGTGCTGGAGTTCATCGATGCCGGGCCTTTGGACGAAGACGCGGTGCGGCAGGATGCCATGCTGGAACGCATTTTACCGCTGTTGAAACACTGCCACACCGGGGCAAAGCAGGCGTTGCGTGGCCCGGTTCTGATGTTCTGGGTGTTTCATGTCCTACGTGACTATGCGGCGACACTGCGGGACGGAAGATCCACCTATCTCCCCTTATTAGAGCCGTTTTTGGCAACAGCCGACCAGTTGGAACAGGCGGTTGGGCCGGTGCAGCTGGTACTGGGGCACAACGATCTGCTGGCTGGTAATATTCTGGATGACGGCAGCCGGTTGTGGTTGTTGGATTGGGAATATGGCGGCTTCAATTCACCGCTGTTTGATCTGGCGGGCCTCGCCTCCAACAATGGGCTGAGCCCGGCGCAAGAGCGCTGGATGCTAGAGAGTTACTTCGAGACTCCGCTGACCGATCAGCTGTCGCATCAATATCATGCGATGAAATGTGCCTCGCTGCTGCGTGAAACAATGTGGAGCATGGTGTCAGAAATCCACTCTGAGATCGATTTTGACTACCGACAATACACTGCCAAAAACCAAGAGCGATTTGACACAGCGCTGTCGGATTTCCAAAATATGTGAGGACGTTATGAGTTCAATTCCTTCCAGCGCCAAGGTTGTCATCATTGGCGGCGGTATTGTCGGCTGCTCAACAGCCTATCACCTGGCCAAGCTTGGCATGACGGATGTGGTGCTGCTCGAACGCAAAAAGCTGACGTCAGGTACGACTTTCCATGCGGCGGGCCTTGTCGGTCAGCTGCGCTCGAATGCCAATATCACCCAACTGCTGGGGTATTCGGTCGATCTCTACACCAAGCTCGAGGCGGAAACGGGTCAGGCGACCGGCTGGAAAATGAACGGCGGGCTTCGGCTGGCCTGTAATGAAGAGCGCTGGACCGAGGTGAAGCGGCAGGCGACAACGGCCCATTCCTTCGGCCTCGAAATGCAGCTTTTGACCCCGTCCGAGGCCAAAGACCTCTGGCCACTGATGACGGTCGATGATGTTGTCGGCGCGGCTTACATGCCCACCGACGGGCAGGCCAACCCATCGGACATCACCCTGTCGCTCGCCAAGGGCGCACGCCAGGCCGGTGCCACGATCCTTGAGGACACCAAAGTTACAAAAATTGAACTCGAGGACGGCGTGATCAAAGGTGTTACGACCGAGAAAGGTTTCATTGAGTGCGAGAAGGTGATCCTTTGCGGGGGGCAGTGGACGCGGGCATTTGCCCAGACCGTGGGTGTCAACGTGCCTCTGGTGCCGATGGAGCACCAATACATGGTGACCGAACAGATCGACGGCGTCACGTCCGACTTGCCGACACTGCGCGATCCTGACCGGCTCACCTATTACAAGGAGGAAGTCGGCGGTCTCGTGATGGGCGGGTACGAGCCCAACCCGATCCCCTGGGCAGTAAACGGCATCCCCAAGGGCTTCCACTACACGCTGCTGGGGTCAAACTTCGATCATTTCGAACAACTGGTGGAATTGGCCATGGGGCGCGTTCCGGCACTGGAAACCGCCGGGATCAAGCAGCTGGTCAATGGGCCCGAGAGCTTCACACCGGACGGCAATTTCATCCTCGGCGAAGCGCCGGAACTTAAGAACTTCTTCGTGGGTGCCGGGTTTAACGCCTATGGCATCGCCGCAGGCGGCGGTGCTGGCATGGCCTTGGCCGAGTGGGTCGCCAAGGGCGAGCCGCCTTTCGATCTCTGGCCGGTGGATATTCGCCGCTTTGGGCGGCCGCATTTCGATACCGACTGGGTGCGCACCCGTACGGTCGAGGCCTATGGCAAGCACTATACGATGGCCTGGCCATTTGAAGAACATAGCTCGGGTCGCCCCTGCCGCAAATCTCCGCTTTACGACAAACTGTCCGCAAAGGGCGCTTGTTTTGGCGAAAAGCTGGGCTGGGAACGGCCAAACTGGTTTGCCGTGAACGGGATGGAACCCAAGGATGTCTACAGCTTCGGCCGTCAGAACTGGTTCGATGCCGTGGGCGAGGAGCACAAGGCCTGCCGCGAAGCGGCAGTTTTGTTCGATCAGACCTCTTTTGCCAAATTCACACTCAAGGGCCCCGAAGCCGAGGCCGCGCTAAGCTGGATTGCGGCCAATGACGTGGCCAAGCCGGTCGGGTCTATCGTTTACACACAGATGTTGAACGACCGGGGCGGGATCGAGTGTGATCTGACCGCCGTGCGCGTGGCGAAGGATGAATACTATATCGTCACGGGGACCGGTTACGCGACCCATGATTTCGACTGGATCTCCAGCAACATACCAAAGGGGATGAATGCGCAGCTGGTCGACGTGACCTCTTCCTACGCGGTGCTTTCCCTGATGGGGCCAAAGGCACGTGACATCCTCGGGGCCGTGACCCGCGACGACATTTCGAACGAGGCTTTCAGGTTCGGTACCGCAAGAACGATCGGCATCGCAGGCTGCCCGGTCAAGGCGCTGCGCGTCACCTATGTTGGCGAACTGGGGTGGGAGCTTCACCTGCCCGTGGAGTATGCAACTGCCGTCTATGACGCGTTAATGGACGCAGGCGTTGCGCACGGTCTGCGCGATGCGGGCTATCGCGCTATCGAAAGCCTGCGGCTGGAAAAGGGGTATCGTGCCTGGGCGTCCGATATCGGTGCGGACCACACCCCGGCGGAGGCCGGCCTGGCCTGGGCCGTAAAGCTGAAAAAGAACGTCGATTTCAAGGGCCGCGCGGCCGCCGAAACACAGCGCGATCTAGGCGTGAAGAAGATTCTCGCCTGTTTCACCACTGACCCGGAGGTCGTTCTGTCGGGCCGCGAGACCATTTATCGGAATGGCAAGCGTGTCGGCTGGCTGACCAGCGGAGGTTATGGCTACACTGTCGGAAAATCCATCGGGTATGGATATGTCCGCTCGGACGAGGTCATCGATTACGACCACGTCCTGAGCGGTGACTACGAGCTTGAGGTCGCAACCGACCGGATCTCGTGTGAGGTTCAGCTCGGCCCGCTTTACGACCCGAAAATGAACCGGGTCAAATGTTGACCGAGCAATGTCGCCGTGACGAAGGGGTGGTCTGTCCTCGGTCTTGGCTGCGCGTCGGGCCTCCTGGCGGCAACTTCCCGAGCCTGGGTTTGATGGCTTTCGGAAGTTTGTCCGCGCTTGAGGGCAGAGATCGGCATCCCAAACGGGATCAAGGCGAGTGGCGTGACCGATGACTGCCGGTGCAAGGCGTTGGCCGCGATGGCGGTGGTCGACCCCACCGCTTCGGGTCATCCAGATTCATTGAATGAGACGGATGTATTGTCAGTGCTGAAGGCGTCGCAGGAGAGCAAGTGAATCTGGCCAGAAATGAGCGGCTTGAGAAAGGCAGAGAAAATGGGACAGATGTACAAATCATTCTCTAAAGATGGCATGACAACATCCGGCAAAACGCGTCACGTCGCTTTTCTGCTTCTGCCCGGCTATTCGCACTATTCCTTTTCAGCCGCACTTGAGCCTCTTCGAAGCGCCAACATCGTCATGGGGCGGGATCATTTCTCGTGGTCCCTGATCGGTTGCGGAGAGCAACAGGTAACTGCTTCGAACGGCGTCGCCTGTGTCGTCGACCTGACACTCGAACAGGTCGGCACTTTGGGCGACGTCGTGGTGCTGGCGGGAAGTCATGCCGATCCCGTCACCACGGAACCTGCTGAGAAATGGCTGCGCTTTCACTATCGGCAGGGTGGGCGCATCCGGGCCGTGTCGTCCGGCGTGAACGTGCTGGCGCGCACCGGCCTGCTTGACAATAAACGGTGTGCTGCTCACTGGGAAGACACACCGCGGCTTCGAGAGATGTTCCCCCGAATAACAGTGACGGAAAACATCTTCGAGGCGGGCGAGCGGATTTCGACCTGTGCAGGCGGGGCCGCCAGCGCGCACATGATGTTGGCCATGCTGGAACGGGAGCTGGGTGCGGCGCTCGCCCTCAACGTAGCCACGCGTATGGTGATTGACCGTATCCGCGACGGTCGCGACAGTCTTAACGTGCTTCCGCATATCCGCTATGGCACCTCGAACAGGCTGTTATTGCAGGCGATCGCAATGATGAACGAAAATATCAGCGAACCCGTTCGCATCAAAGACATTGCAGTTCATCTAGGGGCCAGCATCCGCGCGCTCGAACGCCAGTTCAAGGCCGAACTGGGTGTGTCACCTGAGAAGTTCTATCGCCATATTCGCTTGTCGCGGGCAAGACAGCTTCTACAATACAGCGATCACAGCTTGATCGAAGTCGCTGCATATTGCGGATTCGGGACCACACAGATTTTGAAGAAGCACTACGAATGCATCTATGGAAAATCACCACGCGCCGAGCGGCAACGCTACCGGTCTTTTCTCGACGAGAACCACGATTCCGTGTCGGCTTCTATCCTCCACGAGGTAAATGCCGATTACTAGGGATGAACGAAGTGGCGGTCGGGTATCTGACGGGGCTATGAAACCGCTTGTACTAGCCTTCGATTTCGATGGCGTTTGCTATGCGCCACACTCCTTGAATGGTTCCACTTGACGCCCCCATGGGTATGAAATACTACCTCGATTTGTTGAGCGGGCGTTGTGTAATGGTAAGACCTCAGCCTTCCAAGGAAATGATTTGAGTTTCATCGTGTTGCACGCTCTTGCTAATCATTTCATTTTGTTGAAGAATGTTTTGCACCCAGCATCGTCATGTTGCGTGTACTTTCATACCGTTTCCGACAAAAAGCAGACAAAATGCCAAAGCTCACAGAGACGTACGCTCGCAAGGTTCCACCTGCAAAAACCGGCACCCAGAAGTACTGGGACAGCGAGATCAAGGGCCTCGTTCTCTTCGTAGGAAAGCGGTCCAGGACTTGGTATTTCCAGAAGGATGTTGGCGGGCAGACGAAGCGGATCCTGATTGGCCGCCATCCCACGATCTCGGCCGAGGCCGCAAGGCAGACGGCCATGGGCTTTGCTCTGGACATGGCACGCGGGGCAGGGCGGCAGGTGCAGATTGGTGCGCCCACACTTGAAGCGTCCATGGAGAGCTATCTCGCGCGGCCAAAGATCCGGTCAGAGCATCACAGGCTGACCGTTCGGGGGCAGTTTGACAAGCACCTCAAGGACTGGATGCGCCTGCCGCTGGACGAGATCAGCAAGGCCATGGTTGTCGATCGCCACCGATCGATGGCCAGGACGCCGTCTGCGGCCAATCACACGCTCAAGTATTTCAGAACCGTCTGGAACCACGCGCGCAGGACCCACGACCTGTCCGAGTGCCCGACGATGGCCATCGAGTGGTACGAGGAAAGGCCCTCCGGCGAGATCATTGACGACCTGAAGCAGTGGCGGCTGACCATTGATGGCCTCGATAATCCCATTCACCAGGTTTTCTACGAGCTGGTCCTCTTTACCGGCCTGCGCAAGAGCGAAGCCTTCACGCTGGAATGGCAAAACGTCCATGAGGATCACATCCATTTGCCCATGACCAAGAACGGCCGGAGCTTCGATCTTCCGATCCTGCAGCGGCACCACGAGATACTGGCGCCGGTCAGGGGTCTTGATCGCAGATGGGTCTTTCCGTCACCCAAGGGACCGGACGGCCGTCTCAACTCACCAAAGAGGCTCCGGTGGAGTCCGCATGCCCACAGGCGCACCTTTGCGACAGTGGCCATGGAAGCGGGTGTCCTCGAAGAGATCGTTGGACGACTGCTCAACCACACGCCGCTTTCTGTCACTGGCCAGCGATACACGAAACCTTCGCTCGATGCATTGCGCCCTGCAATGGAAACGGCCTGCGCCGAGCTTTCACTGCGGACGTCATCATGATCACAGTTCTTCCCGTGGATGATTGCGGAAAGGCGTCAGGCCAACCTCGAGATCTGCCAGAGGAGCAAGCGCACGATATGATCATGGCAGGACGAGCGACGCTGCATCCTCGTCAGGATGAGCCTCCATGGGTCTTACTGTCTGAGGCACAGAAGGCGCTGTCGGCAGTTGACCGAATTGGTCCGTCGGCAACGTCCGAGGCTCTGGAGCGCATATCGGCAGACCTGCTGCCTTCAGGTGTTCGGCAGACGACCCTCCATGGCGCGCACGTATCGTGGGCGCATTCCTCGTCCAAGGGTGAAGTGGCTTTCAGAAAGGCACTCTTGGGCCCAGTCGGACCTGTTCCAGGCCTCTCCCGTCAGATCAGTGATGCGCTGGCCTACCGACTGGCGCAGAAGAAGCCGGTCACTTTGGCTCATCGGCCATCAACGCAAGAAATCGAAACACTTGGTATTATCGACGTTCCAGATCGAGAAGAGCCCGATTGGGCGGTTGAGTGGCGGTGCTATGAAATCGGACGAGACTGGTTGGCGTTTCGGAATGCTTGTCTGGTGCTATCCGGAGAACTCGATGGAGCGCTGGAAACCGCGTTGCGCGAGGGCCGAATGCTTGTCGTAGAAGAACTTTTCCCCGGCGGGCGCCTGTTGCACCCTGATCGCTGGAAGGAAGAGAAATACGATCCTACCGATTTTCCCAACGACTGGTTTCTGCTGACCCGCGACTTGCCCGGCGAATGGTTCAGCTCGAAGGCAACGAAGCTTGGGCGCCCGCGTGGAAGAGGTGGATATGCAGCAAAAGATGCACCATTTGTTGATGTGATACTCGAAAGGCTGGATGAGAGTGAAGGTCTAACGGTTCATGGTGCCGTCGTGGATCTGGTTGATCAGCATGGGGATGAAATCCCCGGCGCATCGCATGAAGCGAAAGTGAGCCGGTTGATGAAACGCGTCCGCGATCTGCGGAGTTAGCGTCAGATTTCGCTCAATTAATCTCAAATACAATCAAATGCGGACCAAATCCAAGCCAGTGTAGCTCGGGGTAACGGCAAGTTACCTGGAGGTATGGGATGTCACTTAAAGAGCAATCTGACCTGAAGCTTCTGACCCGTTCAGAGGTCGAGGAAGAATACGGGATCGGGAAGCGGTACCTTGAAGTTGCGGCGACACGGCGCGAAGGCCCGGCGTTCATCAAGATCGGGCGCTCGGTTCGTTACAGGCGCGAGGACCTTGAGCGCTGGATCGTAGAGCAGCGAGTGGAAACTCGCGAGGCGCGTTCGCCTCTGTGAAAAAGAAGTCATCATATAACAAGCTCTTGAAGATAAACGAGGCATTCTGCGACAAGCGGCTGAAAGCGTCCGACAAGGTCGTGTTTCAAAGACTTGTCTGGCGGGTCAATCTCAAGAAAGGTGCGTGCTTTCCGTCAATCGGATTGATCGCGGAAGAGCTTTCGATGACAGATCGTGGCGTGCGAAAATGCATCTCCCGGCTCGAAAATGAGGGCTACATCAAGAGGTTTATTCACACAGGGCGCACCAAGGCAAATGACTACCTGATCCCGGGACTAAATACGGAACGACAGTTCCGAAAAACCGGAACGAACGTTCCCGAAAACGGGAACAGCGGTTCCGCCCATATTAAAAAAGAAAGAAAAAAAGAAAGAGAGACCAACGAGGGAAAAGTACCGGTCACCGGGGTTTCGCTCTCCCGCGGAAACGTGACGAAGAATAACGTGGCGGAAGGTCAGTTCCAGAAGCAACTGGCAGACGCATTCGGTGGCGGTGAGCAGGGATGGGCAATCGTGATGAGCGTACCGGCGGACCTGTTGGAGGAACTGGAATGTGGCTGTCTCAATGGATCGATCAGCATCGGGAAAGCGGTCTGCGTCATAAGCGACGAATGCACCACGGAAGTTATGAAACCCTAACTGCTCAACATCTCAAAATTGGATCGATAAAGGGTGGGGGAGGGGGAAAGACTGGAGGGAAAGCCTAGGGACCGGAGAGGGAGCCTTTATCCGCAGCAAACGGAAATTGAATAGAGAAATACACTCCCTCACGCCACAGATAGGTTGGACCGCACAAAGCTTCGCCCGGAAACCCAATCGCCTAAGAATGTATGGCGGTAAATGTCAATCGACGGACATTAGAGGTGGTCGCGGGAAAACGGGCTTTTTAAGATACTCTCAGGTTGGTAATTACAACTGCTAGACTTTTTACTTCCAACATGATCCGCTGATGCTCGGACTCTCTGCAGTTAGCTTAGCTGCCAATTGCTAATTTAAATTTTCTAAATCTGAAGAAATGCCTTGGCAGGAAGATAAATAATTAATGAAATTTATTCATTCCTCAGATCTACATCTTGGAAAAACTTTCGGGCGCTTTCCTGAAGATGTGCGGGTCCGTCTAAGGCAGGCCCGTGCGGAAGTCCTGCCTCGATTAGCGTCCTTGGCGCGAGACCATGCAGTCAGTCATATTTTGTTGGCGGGCGATACTTTTGATCAGACGACGCCTGCGCCATCGGTTATCCGGCAGGCGTTCAATATAATGCGAGCAGCCGATCATGTGACTTGGGTTTTGATGCCAGGAAACCATGATCACACGAATGCCACGGAACTTTGGCGGCAAGCGATACAGGACGCCCCGCCAAATGTAGCACTGCAATTAAAGGCGGAACCCTATGCTCTGAACGCGCAGGCGACCCTATTGCCAGCTCCCCCCACCGAGCGCCACCCGGGCCGTGATCTGACTGATTGGTTTGACAACGCCGCCACTGGAGAAACGTTGCGGATTGGGCTTGCCCACGGCTCCGTCACCAATTTCGACACCAGCGAAGAGGGCGCGTCCTCTGTTATAGCGCCAGATCGGGCACGACGTGCGGGGCTGGACTATCTCGGCTTGGGCGATTGGCACGGGCAGTTGCAGGTCGGACCTGAAACTTGGTACTCAGGCGCGCCTGAAGCAGATGGGTTCAAGCACGCTCGGACGCCGTCTGCATTGCTGATTGAGATTGCCGGAAAAAGCGCGCCTGCAGCAGTGACATCGCTGCCAACGGGGACCATCAATTGGCAGCGTGCCACGCTGGACCTAGCAGGTGGAGACGATTGTGAGACGGCGCATGAGGCCGTTTTGCCGTCCTTATCCGAGCGCGCGTTTACTCTTTTCAATCTGGTGGTCACGGGTCGTTCAGGTCCCTTGGGTCGCGTGGCGCTAGAAAAAGCCATAGCCAAAGTTACACCAGATTTTTTGTGGCATAGGGCGGATCTGGACGCATTGGGAATTGTGCATGACACTGCTGATCTCGATGTGATTGATCAGCAAGGGGCTTTGCGGGCTGCTGCTGAGGCTCTGGCAGAGGAGGCCACTGACGAGAATTTGTCGCCAGAGACACGCGAGACGGCCCAAGCTGCGCTGTCACATCTCTTTTCCTTTGCATTGGAGGCGTAAATGAAACTTTTAGCCCTCCACTTGACGAATGTGCGAAAATTCACTGGAAAACGTGCCTCTATCACGGGAATTGGCGATGGGATCACTGTCGTTTCCGAGCCAAACGAATTCGGAAAGTCGACTTTTTTCGATTCGATCTACGCCCTGTTCTTTGAAAAATACAGCTCCTCTGCCAAGCCGGTGAAATCGCTCCAACCCTATGCAGGGGGCGCGGTTGAGGTGGCCGCCGATGTGGAAACGGACGAAGGTGCATTTCGCGTTGAAAAGCGGTTTTTGTCTCGCAAATCTGCAAAAATCTCTCGATTGGCTGATGGAGTCGCAGTTGCGCAAGACGATGAAGCGGAGCGGTGGATTTCCACCCTTTTGGGCACTGGAAGCGAGGGGCCAGCCGGGCTTTTGTGGGTGCGTCAGGGCATTGTCGGACTGGAGCCGGACAGTGCCAAGGAAAAGACGCACTTGACGGAAACCCGCCGCGATCTCTTGTCGTCGGTGGCGGGTGAGATTGACGCCATGACCGGTGGCAGGCGAATGGACCGCGTGATGCGTCGTGTCGCCGAGAGCCTCAGCCAGATTACGACCAGAACAGGTCGTAAAGCTGGGGCATGGAAATCTGCGTCGGATGAGGTTGAGGAGCTTGACGCCGAGTTTGTCAGCGTGTCCACGCAGGTCCAAACGCTCAACCAAGCCCTGACAGATCGCAATCAAGCAGAAGCGTCTTTGAAACGTCTCGATAATCCCGATGCCAAGGCGCGGCGAGATGAGGCAATCACGGCGGCAAAAGCAGCAATGGAAAAAGCGCGCGCGCATGTCGGAGCTGTCGCTGCGGCGCGACAAGAGTGTGATTTGGCCGGGTTGAAAGCGAAAAGTGCAAAGTCCGATTTAGATGTTTTTTTGAACGCACTCGATATGCTGCAAAACGCAGAAAAGCAGGCGGAAAAAACCTCTATCGAAGCAAAGGAGGCCATGGTTGAGGTGCGCAATTTGAAGGCTGTTCTGGACGGAGCGAGAAGTCGCCACAAGGGTGCGATTGAGGCTGTCACCGAGGCCCGCAAACAGCTTGACTTGACGCGCCGCCAGATTGCGTCGCGGAAGGCCAAGGCAGAGGTAGCCCAGCTGGAAAAGCAGATCAAAAAAGCAGAAACCGCGTTGGGCGAACGCGATGCTGCCCGCGCGATAATCAAGGCGTCCAGCGCGACCCCTGAATGGCTTCAGTCTGCCGAAGAGGCGGGGGTAGAAGTTTCTAATCTAAAGGCCACTGTTGAGGCGCAGGCCACGACCCTTAATATTGCTTACGATAGTGCAGTCCGCATCACTCGTAACGGCGTGATTGTGCCTCCAGATCAGTCCGTTACGCTTGATGGTGAGACTAAACTCAATCTTCCGGGCATCGGGAGGATGACCATTCACGCGCAGGTGGTTGGTGAGGAAGGCAAGGCACGTTTGGCAAAGGCAAAATCTGTTCTGAAGGACCTTTTTTCTCTAGGCGGTGCAGCGAACATCCAAGAGGCACGCATATTGACCACTACGAGGGCAGAGGCAGAGAAAAAAGCGGACCTGGCGCAGGCGATTTTGGACACGCTTGCACCAAATGGCATTGAAACGCTGCGTACCGCCAAGGCGGATGCGGATTTGGCGGCAACTGGAGCGCATGATGATGAGCTTCCCGCCATCACCGATTTGGAATCGCTTCTTATGAAAGAGCAAGAGGCCGAAGAAGAGGCGCGTCGGCACCAGAGTACAGCCGAGTCTGAACATGCCTTTGCCCGCGAAACGACTGTCAAACTCCAAGCCGCTGCAGAGACGGCGCAGCAGGCGTTTGAACAGGCCAAAGCTGATGCTGGTCCAAAAGAGACACGTGACAGCCGCCGCGCTGAGCGTTTGCGCATTGAAGCACAGACAGGCGAGGCATTGGTCACGGCCAGAACCGCATTAGACACCTTGATCGCCGCCGCGCCTGATTTGGATACCGCCGCAGCTGAATTGAAACGCGCGGAAGATGCGATCAATGCGGCGCGTCAGGAGCGTGTGCAGATTGGAGAACATCTGGCCGCGCTCTCGTCTCAAATCAGGACGTTGGCCGGAAATGGCATTGAAGAGCACCGGGATGAGCTGGCGGGGCAACTTGAGGCTGCCCGTGCAACTGAGGCCCGCTTTGCGCGGCAGGCCGCCTCTTTGACTAGATTGCAGAGCGCATTGGACACCGAGCGCGACGCAGCGCGGGACACCTATTTTGGGCCGGTTCAAGAGGAGCTAAAGCCGCTACTCTCCATCCTGCACCGAGACGCAGCACTCAGTTTTGACAGTGAAAGCCTATTGCCCACCAGCTTGATGCGGGATCAGGCCGAAGAGACGTTTGACGATCTTTCAGGCGGGACTAAGGAGCAGATCGCCATCCTGACTCGCTTGGCTTTCGCCCGTCTTTTTGCTCGCCAAGGACGGCACATGCCTATCATTTTGGATGACGCGCTGGTCTATTCGGACGACGACCGGATCATCAAAATGTTTACTGCGCTCACTCGTGTAGCGCATGATCAACAGATTCTTGTCTTCTCTTGTCGTCAGTTGGCGTTTCAGGATCTCGGTGGAGCACGTCCGGCCGTGGAAATCGTTGAGGCGTAACTTCATTTAAGCGGCTTTACTTGAGGAATTCATTGGCCGTCTGTTAAATCATGCGTCGCGCTCCATCACAGGGTGGCGACCCTCCGGTCTATCGCTTCATGCACTCAGATTTGCAATGCAAGCGCTTTGCGCGGGGCTCGAAAAAAGTGTGCAGGTTAAATGGATGGAAAAGCCGTACATTGACGTTCGATGATCGTCGAGCCAGACCGCTTCGCACGTCATCCACCATGCGTCAAAAAAGAGCCTTTTTTAATAGGCATGGTGCTCTTTTCTTAACGACTAACAGTTGCTTGACGGAGCAGAATTTCTCGGTTGCATTATCCCCCTGATGGCAAACATACTGATGTCATCATCATCATCTTATGAGGGCAGGGGAACACACTATTTATTATTTTGGAGGCATTTAATGAACGATGGCACAGAAGAAAAGGCTTCCGACCCGTTGGTCGACACTCAAGCTCTGGACAATGAAACTGAGAACGATGCAGAGTCAAAGGCAACATTTGACATCAATCTTAATCTCCAAACTACACTTCGGGTGAATTTCGCTTCTGCGCAGAATGACGTGCCAGTTCTGAAGTCACTTTCACTCAGCAACAATGGTGAGAGTGCGCTGGAAGACCTCGATTTGACCATCGAGGCGCAGCCTCCCGTAATCAGGCCAAAAACCTGGAGAATAGATCGGCTTTCGGCAGGCCAAAGCCTTAATCTTCATGACCTTTCAACCCCACTCGACATTCCGCATTTATCAGGGCTGAACGAGACCGAAATCGGTTCACTTATGTTTAAGGTAACGAACGCAGAGGGAACGCTTTTCTCAGAAACTCGACGTCTGGAACTCCTTGCTCGCGATCATTGGGGGGGCCTCAGCGATATGGGCCGGTTACTTGCGGCATTTGTTTCGCCCAACGATGCGGTTGCAGC
>NZ_CAJXIP010000098.1 GCF_913054395.1 uncultured Roseovarius sp. | reverse complement strand
CAGATAGGCCAGGAACTGAATTTCCGGCATCGGGATGAACCCGTTTTGTGCCATCCCGATGGCAAGGCCAAGTATGGATTGCTCGTCCAACAGCGTGTCGATCATCCGGTCGGGGCCAAACCGCTGGTGCAGCTTTTGCGTCACGCCGTAAACGCCGCCCTTGCGGCCCACATCCTCGCCCATCATGACGATCTCTCGATGCCCAAGCATCAGGTCGGTCAGCGCCCAGTTGATCAGCCGCGACATCGGCTGCGGGTCCGCCATTGCGCGCAGGTCCGAGCCAAAGGCCGCCTCGCGCTGCGCAACTTCGGGTCCGTTATCCGGTTTGCAAAACCGCGACGGCGGGATCAGGCTGCGCATGACCTCGGGCGCGGTCCCCAACCGGGGGCGCGTCACCGCCTCACCGGCCACGCGCTCCACGCGGGCATTTGTGGCCTCATAAATCTCCAGCGCGTCCTGTTGGCTAAGCGCCCCGGCATCGCGCAACAGGCGCGCCGAATGAAGCAACGGATCATTGGCCTCATCCGCCTCGACCTCGGCCTTGGGCAGATAGGCCGTCGCCACATCCGCCCCGGCGTGGCCATAGAGGCGAACGGTGCGGATATGCAGGAAGGCAGGCTTGCGGCGGCTGCGCACATAATCGGCGGCGGCCAGCGCGGTGGCATAGGTGTCATAGATATCCAGCCCATCACAGGCGAAATATTTGATCCCCGGCCGGTTGGCGAAATTCGCGGCGATCCATCCTTTTGGCGTCTTGGTGGAAATGCCGATCCCGTTATCTTCGCAAGCGAACAGCAGCGGCAAGGGAACCGATTGAAATGCCGTCCAGCCAGCCGTGTTGAATGCCCCCTGCGCCGTGGAATGGTTGGCCGAGGCATCCCCGAAACTGCAATAGACGATGGCATCCTCGGGATATTCCGCATGTTCCGGGCGATGCCGCCGCGCCGCGCCGATGGCATAGGCCGCCCCCACCGCCTTGGGCAGGTGGCTGGCAATGGTCGAGGTCTGCGGCGGGATGTTCAGCGCCTTCGAGCCCAGCACCTTATGCCGCCCGCCCGAAATCGGGTCTTCCGCGGAACAGGCAAAGCTGAGCAACATATCCCAGGTCACAGATTGGCCCGGCACCTGCTCGGCGCGCTGGATCTGAAAGGCCGCGTCGCGGTAATGCAGAAACGCCGGATCGCTCGGGCGCAGGGCAGCGGCCACGGCGGCCAGCCCTTCGTGCCCCGATGATCCGATGGTGTAGAACCCCTGCCCTGCTGATTGCATCGCACGGCTTTGCCGATCGAGCGCGCGGGTCAGGCATCCCGACCGGAAAAGCTGTACCGCCAACGCATCCGGCAAGGGACCGGCAGGAGCCGACCCATCGGGAAAATCGCCATCCGCCACGCGGCGCAGGAAATTCTGGTGAACGATTGCAGCACGATCCATCGGTTATTCCTTGCCCAGCATGTCAGCCATCCGGCCCAACCCGGTTTCCAGTTCCGCTTGCGCATAGGCAAACGACAGGCGGATATGTCCGGGCATCCCAAAGGCGCGTCCGGGCACCACGGCCACCCCGGCCCGATCCAGCAGCGCGGCACAGAAATCGGCATCGCTGGCAAAGCCGCCACGCGCCATCGCCCCTTGCACATCGGGAAAGGCATAAAACGCCCCGTCAGGCACAGGGCAGACCACGCCGGGCATCGCGTTCAGCGCGTCAACCACCATGTCGCGCCGGGCTTTCAGCACGCTCCGGCGCTCGTCCAGCAGGGCCTGATCCCCGGTCAGCGCCGCCAGCGCCGCCGCCTGCGAGATCGAGGACGCCCCCGAGGTGATCTGCCCTTGAACCGCCCCCATCGCGCGGATCATCGCCTCGGGGCCGATCCCCCAGCCGATGCGCCAACCCGTCATGGAATAGGCCTTGGACACACCGTTGACGATCAGCATCCGCGCGGCCAGTTCCGGCGCGACATCCCGGAACGAGGTAAAGGGCACAAAGCTCAGATGCTGGTAAATCTCGTCCACCAGCACCCACACATGCGGATGAAGCGCCAGCACATCCGCCAGCGCGCGCAACTCTCCGCGGCTGTAGATCGCGCCCGACGGGTTCGATGGCGCGTTCAGCATCACCCAACGCGTGGCCGGGGTGATCGCCGCCTGCAATTGCGCGGGCATCAGTTTGAAACCCTGCGCCGCCGGGCAAGGCACCACCACCGGGCGCCCCCCGGCCAGGCTGACGATATCGCAATAGCTGGTCCAATAGGGCGCGGGGATGATCACCTCGTCGCCCGGATCAAGCGAGGCCAGCATCGCGTTGCTCAGCACCTGCTTGGCCCCGGTGGAAACGATCACCTGCCCGCGCGTCACGCCATGGTCCTGTGCCACGGCATCCCGCAGGGCGGGCGTGCCCAGTGTCGGGGAATACCGGGTTTGCCCGGCCAAAGCGGCCTGATGGGCGGCGGCGATCACCTCGGGCGGGGTTGGAAAATCCGGCTCGCCCGTTGTCAGGGCCACCACATCACGCCCGTCCGCCCGCAAGGCCGCCGCCTTTTCGGTCAATTGCACAATTTCTGAAATCTCCAGTGATGCGATCCGCTGTGCCCTGCGGAACCCTGTAGAATCAGCCATCGCGAAACCCTTCGTCATAATCCCCAACTTCGTCAGGTTAAGCCTTCACGCTCCAAATAAAAAACGATATGAACGCACAGTGCTTGGAGAAAAACTCACATGATTGCCCCGCGCCGCTTTCTGCCATCGGTCAATTCCCTGCTGGCACTGGAGGCCGTGGCCCGGCTTGGATCGGCCACAGCCGCCGCGCTGGAATTGTCGCTGACCCATTCCGCCGTCAGCCGCCAGCTGAAGGTGCTGGAGGAACAGATGGGCGTCACCATGCTGCAACGCGAAGGCAAGGGCCTGCGCCTGACCTCTGCTGGCGAAGCCTATGCCGCCACGGTCCGCGAGCTGCTGCACGATCTGGCCCGCGCCAGCCTGACGCTCAAGGCCACGGGTGGACGCTCCAGCCTGAATATCGCGGTGCTGCCCACATTCGGGATGCATTGGCTGACGCCCCGCTTGCGCCATTTTGCCCGCGAACATCCCGAAATTCTGGTCAATCAACGCACCCGCCTGACGCAGATTGATTTCGAGCGCGAAAACTTTGATGCCGCCCTGCATTTCGGGGCGATGGATTGGGCCGGGGTGAATTATCTGCCCCTGGCGAATGAACGGGTGATCGCCCTCTGCGCCCCTGATTTCTGCACCAACCTTCCGCTGCCCCCTGCCCGGCTACTTGATTTGCCCCTGTTGCACCTCGAAAGCCGCCCCGGCGCGTGGGAGGATTGGTTTTCCCATCACGGCCTGCAAGCAGCCGACCTGCGTGGGATGCTGTTCGACCAGTTCACCAACCTCGCAGAAGCGGCAGCCCAGGGCATGGGCCTGGGGCTTTTGCCCGAGCACCTCGCCGAAGCAGAGCTTGCACGCGGGCGCCTTGTGCCCGCAAGCGCGGGTTATGTCGAGGTGAATGCGACCTATTTCCTTGTCTGGCCCAAGGCGGTCCGCCCAAGCCCGGCCCTTTCGGCCCTCATCGACTGGATCGGTCAGTAGAAGGGGCATTAGGGCCGCGAAGCGCCAAATTGCGCCGACCTGCATGTCTTGGCCTGTAAATCCCGTCGTCCGAATACGTTGACAGACCGAAGGTTCGGGGCTTATGAGGCCTCATGACTGTTGCTCGCACGATCCTTTTTGCTTCGTATTACCCGCTGCCTCTCAGGTAGCGGAGCAACTTTTCTGTTCATCGCTGCCCCTCGCCAGCGGTTGAACCCCTTTCTTCATGCCCTGGCCCCTTCCTGTCTGGACCGGACTCATGAATGAAAATCCTCTCTCGATCTGCATAATCGGCTTTGGCGCCTTCGGGCAGCTTCTGGCGCGTTTGCTCAGGCCACACGCCGGGATTTCCGTGATGGATCCATCAAAGAAAGCACGGGCCGCCGCCTGCGCTGCGCGCATGCATGTCATCGAGCGCCCCGAAGATGTGACCGCTGACATCGTGCTGCTGGCCGTGCCGCTGCCTGCCCTCAAAAGATGTCTCGAAGACATCGCGCCGCATCTGAGGCCGGGCCAGATCATCGCCGATGTCTGTTCGATCAAGGAAAAGCCTGCGCAGATGATGGAGCACCTGTTGCCGCCTTTTGTAGAGATCGTGGCGACGCATCCGATGTTCGGCCCAAACAGCGCAGGTGCGGATTTGGCCGGGCTGCAAGTTGTCATCTGTCCAATTCGGGGGAACGGGTGGCGGCGGCCCACGGCCTTCCTGCGGCGCGTTCTGAGGGCAGAGACCATCATCACCACCCCCGAGGACCATGACAGGCAAACCGCGCTGACGCAGGGGCTGACGCACCTGCTGGCGCGTGGCCTGTCCATTTTGGGAGACCACCCGCGTATCGGCACAAAAAGCTCGCTTCTGCTGGCCGAGGCACTGGCAATGGTCGAACACGACGCCCCTGAGGTTTTCGATGCGGTGACCCGTGGAAACCGACACGTCGCACCGATTTGGCAGGAACTGTCTCAGGTATTTCAAGGGCTAATCCCCCCGGAAGACACCGCTCGGTGATCCGCTGCAACCGCATGGGCCCCTTCATCGTCGCAAGCAAGACGCCACGGCGGAACTTTACTGCTGCTCGAAGGTCGTGAAGGTATGACCGCTTCCAGCCCAAAGCGGCAATATGATGAGGCGCTCAGGTCGCTGAAAGCAGACGTTCAAAGTGTTGGCCACGACTGACTGAAACGCGGGACGAAGCCGTCACCTAGGCTAGGTTTTTGAAGGGCTGCCTTCGATGAGCTTTTCATCGCGAACAAGTAAATATGTTAACAACAGCGGGCACCCGCACCGTACCCCGGTCGTCAAATTTTTCGAAAACTGTCATGACCGCGTCTTCAATCGCCGCCTCATCTGCTTCGGTCCCTTTGTAGGCTTTCACAATACGAGCTGCCGGACCGACCTTACTGGCTGCGCGAGCAGCGCCTGCAACCCCACCCGGAGGCGTGAGCGCAATCTCAACCTCATGCGCTTCGATACTGGATAAGCCAGCCCGAGCCATCAGATTGGTCACCCGATCACAATCCTGAAATGCCGTTGGGCCGGGTGCATTAGGGTCCCCTTGGGGCAGCGCGCTAAGCCTGTCCTCTGCCGCTTGTTTTGTGATCGCGAACCAGGGATTCTTAGCGACCGATGCCCAGCAGACGAAGACCATTTTGCCTCTCTCGTTCAGCGCCTTAGCCAGATTGCCCAAGGCCGCGGCAGTGTCAGAAAAGAAGCTCATTCCCAACCGGGACAAGAGGATATCGAAGGGCTGGGTTGAAAAGTCATATGTTTGCGCATCGGCCACCAAGAACGACACGTTTTGTGTGCCTTGCGCCTTAGCTCTTCTGGCCGCACGTGCGAGAAGCGGTTCGGAGATGTCCACCCCAAGCACCATGCCGCCAGGAACGCGTTGGGCCGCTTCCAGGGTGCTTGCTCCAGTTCCACATCCTATGTCGATGATGCGGTCTGTTGAAACAATGCCAGCCATATCTAGCATCTTGTCCAACATTCCGGCCATCGCGGTATCTAGCGCATGCTCGTGTTCAATCCATTTCAGGCCTGCGGGAGAAGCCCAATAATCTGCCTGCGCCTTATTTGCTTCCATGAAATGCGCTCCCGTTTGGGGCAAATTAGCAGATATTAAAGCTAAACGCAGCATCGTTAACAAGGGCTCTCACCCGCCCTTCGCTACATCCTGAACGGCCCTCAGGCTATCCGCCCCCTACAACATTTCGCGTAGCAAAAGCACCGCGCCCGACACGAAGGTCATCACGATAAGCAAGCGGCGGAACACTGCATCCGGCAGGCGCCGGAAGATCGCAATGCCGATCTGTGCGGCGACAATCGCCACCGGCGCCGCCACCGCAAGATAGGCCAGAGTCTCGGTGCTATAGGCCCCCCTTAGCGCCAGGAGCATCGCCGTCAGGCTCAGAACCACAAAGTTGAACGGTTGCAAGACCGCGCGGGTCTCGGCCTTGGGCCAGGGACGCAAGGCACACCACATCATCGGCAGGGCCCCCGAAAGCGAGGCCGCTCCGCCAAGAATACCGCCCAGAAACCCCACGACCATATCAAGGTAGGGCGTCGGGCGTTCAAACCGGGGCAGAACGCTGCGCAGGCTGAAATAGCCGCCGTAAAGCAAAAGGAAGGCGGCGATCACAAGCTTGAGCGTGCCCGCGTCAAGGACCGACAGCACCAGCACCCCAAGCGGGATGCCGACCAGCGACGGCACCGTGAACCGCGCCAGCCGCCGCGGGTTCTGGCCAATTGCGTGGCGCACCACCCAAAGGCCCTGAAGGCCGGTGATCACCGAGGTCATCACCACCACGGCCACCGCCTGCACCGGGGGCATTACCGTCAGGAAAAACCCGAGCGCGAAAAGCGCGGTGCCAAAGCCTGCAAGCCCGTTGATAAGCCCGCCAGCAGCCGCACCGGCGGCCACGTAAAAAACCACGTCCGGGGTCACGTCGCGCTCTCCTTCTTCTGGGGTGTCTGTTTGAACACGCCGATCCTCACCGCCTCAAGCAGGGCCTTGTGGATCTCTTCGATCACCGGAAGGCGCGGGTTGTCGCGCCGATAGGCCAGCGTCAGCCGCCGTGCCGGGGCCCCGTCGGGCAAGGGCAACCGCTTGAGCGGCAGCGGATTGAAATCACGCACACAGCGCGCAGGCACGATCGACACACCAAGCCCTGCCAGAACCATGCTTGAAATCGCCTCTAGCCCCTCCAGCTCCATCGTGGCCTGCACCCTGATACCGCTTTCCTGCAACCAGCTGTCGATCAGGTTGCCGACCACCGCATCGCGGCTGAAGCGGATGAACGGATAGCTGGCGAGCAACTCCAGCGGATCGTCGCTCGACACGTCCTGCGCCGCGATCAACTGCATCGGCTCAAGCGCGATATCGCTGTATTCGATATCCGGCGGTAGCGGTCGGTGCCGCGACAGGATCGCCGCATCCACCGCGCCGCGATCGACCTGCGCGATCAACTGCGTGGTCAGGCTCGGGAAGATCCGCACATGCAGATCCGCATAGCTGTCCTTGAGATGGCGCACCGCCAGCGGCGTGAGGCCGGTCAGCGTCGTCGGCACCGCCCCCAAAAGGATTTCCCCCTGAAACCCCGCATCCCCCAGAACCGAGGGCACGATCGTGTCATAGGCGCGCACGATCTCCTTGGCCTTGGCCACAAGCGCCCGCCCCACCGGCGTAAGCTGCGGCGTGCGGCGCGAGCGATCAAACAGCGTAACCTGCCATTCTTCTTCAAGCATGCGCATCTGCTGGCTGACGGCGGCATGGGTCACAAAGACGGCATCCGCCGCCGCACTGAATGTGCTGTGTTCTTCGACCGCAATCAGCGTTCGCAATCGGCGGATTGACATGACACCCCGTTATCGTAAGAATTTCTGACAGTAGCTGTAACGCAATATTGCTTATCTTAAGGTTCTCTTAACGATACTACTGATCGCGACGGCGTTGCAATGAGCCATTGATAAGGCCGCATGAAAAGACAGTGGAGGAGAAAAACATGACGATCAGAAAGCTGGGCGCAGCCTGCGCCCTTGGTCTTGGCCTGTTGGCAACAACCGCCATGGCCGAGTACCCCGAACGCCCCATCAACATGGTCATTCCCTATGGCGCTGGCGGCGCCACCGACATCTCGGCGCGCACCATCGCCGAACCGCTTGGCACGGCCGTGGGCAAACCCCTGGTGATGTCCAACATCACCGGCGCAGGCGGGGCCACCGGCTCGGTCGCGGTGCAGAACGCCAAGCCTGACGGCTATACCATGCTGTTCGCGCGCGTCGGCTCGCATTCCGTGAACCCGGCGATGAAGGCCACCCTGCCCTACACGCTCGATGATTTCCGCTTTGTGACAGTCTATGAGATCAACCCCGTCGCCTGCGCCGTGCGCCCGGATTCCGGCATCAACTCGATGGATGACCTGATCGCCAAGACCGAATCCGAGGGCACCACCTATAGCTCGTCCGGCGTCGGCTCGCTGCTGCACCTCGCGGCGGTCTTTGTGCTGTCGGAATACGGCGTCGAGAATCCTCTCGATAAGGCAACCCATATCCCGCAGAAAGGCGGCGGCGCGGCGGCCACGGCGGTTCTGAACGGCACGGCCACCTTCCTGTGCACCAACACCTCGGCCCTGGCGAGCTTTGTCGCCAACGGTCAGCTCAAGCCGATCCTCGTCACCACCGCCGAAGCGGTACCCGGCTTTGATGCCCCCACCGCCACCGATGTGGGCAAACCCGGCCTGACTCAGCTTGTCGGCTGGACCGGCATTGCCGGCCCCGATGACCTGCCTGACGATGTGGCGGCAAAATGGGGCGAATGGATGGCGACCGCCGCTGGCGACCAGACCTTCCTGGATCAGATGACGGCGCGCGGATCGGTGATCAACGTGATGAGCCCCGAAGACGCCAATGCCTTCATCCAGAAGCAGTACGAAACCTTCCGCGCCCTCGTCGATAAACTGGGCATGCGGATCGAAGGCTGATATCCCTTGCAATACAAACACCGGGCGCCCCAGGACGCGCCCGGTGCATAAACAGAATCAAACTGATCGGGGAGGATCGGGGTGAGCATTCGCACAATACAGGTGCATCTGGGCATCGGGGCCTGCCTCGTGGCCCTTTTCCTTATTCTTTACGGCATCCCGAACTGGGTGTCGTCCCCCAGCAATGTGCGCAAGATCATCCTCTCGCCACTGTTCTGGCCCTATATCATCGCCGGGCTGACCGGGCTGGTGGGGCTTGGCCTTATCGTTTTTGGCCGCAACCCAGAGGATGACGACAGCCCCGCCAACGAAATCATCGAAGACCCCCGCGCCGGAATCGCGCGGCTGGCGGCGATGGCGGTGCTGATGATGATCACCTTCTGGGCCCTGCCCCGGATCGGCATGGTCTGGGCGGCAATGGGCGCATTTGCGGCCCTCGCCTTTCTGGTCAAGACCCGTCACCCCAAAATTGCCCTCGCCTGCGCGGTGTTCGTGCCGCTGGTGCTTTATGCGTTCTTCGCGCATGTCGCCGGTGTCGCCATCCCGCAGGGCAACTACGTGAGACTGCCATGAGCCTCATAGACAGCATCATGGCAGGCTTTGCGCTTGTCGGTAATTTCAACGCCTTCCTGTCGCTAGCCATCGGTATCGTGATCGGTGTGGTCGGCGGGGCCATTCCGGGGATCTCGGCGACCATGGCGGTGGCGCTTGCCCTGCCCTTCACCTTTCCGATGCAACCGATCAACGGCATCCTCCTGTTGCTTGGCGTCTACAAGGGCGGCATTTTCGGCGGTTCGATCCCGGCCATCCTGATCAAGACGCCGGGCACCCCGGCCTCTTCCGCAACCATCCTTGACGGGCACCCGATGGCCGAACGCGGCGAAGCGGGGCGCGCCCTTGGCATGGCGCTTTGGGCGTCCTGCACCGCCGATCTTATTTCAAACCTGTCGCTGATCCTCTTCGCGGGCTGGCTTGCGTCTTTCGCCCTCAACTTCGGCCCGCCCGAATTTTTCGCCCTGATGCTGTTCTCGCTCACCATCATCGCCGGGGTTTCAGGCGACAGCCTGTTGCGCGGTGCCCTGTCTGCGCTTCTGGGGCTTCTGCTGGCAACGATCGGGCTTGATCTGGTCTATGGCACCAACCGCTTTACCTTTGGCGACCCGAACCTGATGGGCGGCTTGAATTTCATCGCCGTGCTGATTGGCCTCTTTGCCATCCCCGAGGTGATCAACATGGTCTGGCACCCGACCGGCCATATCGGCAAGGTCCAGTCGCTGGGAAGCAAATGGGTCACCTTCGCCGATTACAGGCGAAGCTTCAAATCCATCGTCAGAGGAAGCTTCATCGGCGTCTTTCTTGGCTCTATCCCCGGTATCGGCGCGGCCCCGGCGGCGTTCCTGTCCTATTCCGAGGCGCGGCGCAAATCGCCCAACAAGGCCAATTTCGGCAAGGGCGAGATCGAAGGCGTCGCCGCCTCCGAGGCTGGCAACAACGGCGTGGCCGGCGCCACCCTGATCCCGCTTCTGGCGCTTGGCGTGCCGGGCGACGTGATCACCGCGATCATCATCGGCGCCTTCATGGTGCATGGGCTGCAACCGGGGCCGATGATGTTCGTGATGAACGTCGATATCATCTATGGGCTGTTCATCGGGCTGATCTTAAGTTCCGGCTTGCTGCTGATCGTCGGTTCTCTGGCCATTCGCGGCTTTCGCCCGGTGGCCGATATCCCCAAGCGCATCCTGATGCCCGGCGTTCTCGTGCTCTGCATTTACGGGGTCTTCGCGGTCAACAACAACATCTTTGATGTGGGCGTGATGTTCGCGATGGGCTGGGTCGGCTTTGTAATGAGCCGCTATCACATCCCCGCCGCCCCCTTCCTGATCGCCTTCATCCTCGGCCCGCTGCTTGAGGACAACTTCCGTCAGGCCATGCTGATGTCCGGCGGCAGCCCCGAAATCCTGTTGCGCGGTCCGATCACCTGGTTCTTCTGGGCCCTGACCACGATCACCGTCATCGCCATCAGCCGCGGCACCCTCAACAAGGCGCGCGAAACCGGCTAGGCGCGGTCGATGCTCCAGAACCGATAGCGCCCCTGCCCCGTGACCTCGCGGATCAACCCGTGATCCGTGAGCCACGTCAGGTTGCGTTGCACCGCCGCGCGGCTGGCGCCGGTAAGGTGTTCGGCCATCGGGGCCGACACAAGCGGCCATTCCGCCAGAACGGCCAGCAACCGTCCCGGCGTGCGCCCGGAGAGTTTGGCCGTCCGGTCGCGCGCCTCGGTCTGCCAGCGGTCCAGCGCATCCAATAACCGCATCGCCTTGAGAACCGCGCTGTCCACGCCTTCGATCCAGACCCGCAACCGCGCCTCGGGGTCGTTCGGCCCCCGTCCCGCGCCGTGCAGCGAAAGCGGCGCGAAGATCGCCCCGCCGCGACAGTCCTGCGCCGCAAGCCGTGCGGCCGTCACCGCCGCCTCAAGCCGGTCGCCCTGATGCCCAAGCCCCGCCATGGGCCAAAGATGAAATCCGAACGCCGCGCGCGCCAGCGGGTGCAATCGCCCCGCCTCCGCCATCACGCTCTGCCAGCCTTCGATCCGCCCGGCAAGCGGCTCTGCCCCCTGCCCCGGCTCGTGGCGCCCCAGAAAGGCCTGTAGCCCCTCCTCTGGCCCCAGTCCGCCCGACAATCGCCGCACGGCCCAGCCAACCCTTGTAAGCGCCTGCGCGTCCTCCTGCACCCCGGCCAGCCTGAGCGCCAGCCAAAGCCCAAGCCGCTCGGGCGCGACCCGCTCTCCGGCGAGCCAGCTCAGATCTGCCGCCTCGATCAGCGCCAGCCTGTGCCGCCAGCCCGTCGGCGCCCGCAACAACCGGTCATCCAGTGCCCCAAGCCTTGCCGCGGCCCGCGCCAGCGGCAAGGCCAACGCCGCCTGCGCCTGCTCCCAAGGCACGGCAAGATCACCCTCGCCCAGCCCCGCCCTCGGCAAAGGCGCAAGCATCGGCGCTTCCTCGGGCGGGCCCGGCATAAACCACAGATCCTCTTCGGGGTCATTATTCATATGTGCAAAATACACCGCTTTTGCACATCACCCAAGACTTTATGCCACAAGCTCGTCAAACGCGCCCGGCACCATATCCTCCCAGAACGCGACCATCTCCGCCACGCAGAGCGCCGCCGCCCAGCCAAGCCGGGCAAACTCGGCCCGCTTCACCTCATCCTCAAGCCCGGCAAGGAACAGCCGGCGATCGGCATCGCGCTGTGTTGGCGTTCGTGCCGCCGTCAGCTCGCGCACCCGCGCCATCTGCGCCGCCCTGATCCGCCGCTCGCGGCTTACCATGGCACAGCGCGCCTCTGCCTCTGCCTCGGCTTCGCTCTGCGCCGCGCGCCGCTGGCGCATCGCCTCGACAACCTCCGGCCGTGGCGCGGGGGCCTCTTCGGCACGGTAATCGTCACGCAACGCGGCCGACAGATAGCGCACCGGATGCTCAACCCCGCCCCGCCCCTTGAGATAATCGAGCTTCTGGCTCACGTAGTCTTCGCCATGCTCGGCGATCCATTGCCGCGCCAGCCGGTCACTGACGCCGACCTCGACCAGCCGCGCGTAAACCCTGCCCTGCCGTACGCCCTCGCCATCGTCGATGTTCATCATCGCAAGCTGCGGGTTTTCCTTGATCCGAAACCGGATCTCGCTGACCTGCCGCCCCATCTTGCGCAACTCCGGCTCGACCAGGATATTCGAGGTCTTGTTGACCTCGCTGACCGCCGGTTTGATCACCTTGGCATTGAGGTGCTTGAAACTCTCGTAATAGGCGCTGCCATCGACCCCCATCAGGCGGCGGAAAAGATCAATCGGCCACCAGCCGGTGCTGCCGGTGCGCACGAAGCGATAACAGTTCTCGTAAAGCGCAAGCGCGTGGCCGCTGGTGAACCGCCGCTGGATGTTCAGATTGATAAGCGCAAAAACCTTCGGATCGTGAAGCTTTTCGGCAAGCGCCGGGGAATAGGCATATTCACAGACCCCGCCCTTGAGCTTGGCATAGGACAAAAGCGAACTCACGCCCCATTCCTGACGCCCGTCTTCGTCAAGCATGTCCCATTCCGCCGTGGTCTCGGCCAGAGAGCGCAACGATTGCTTCAGCGTCGCCATGTCATTCGAATTATATCCGACCATAAGGCACAGCGTCTGCGCGTCGATCTGATGCTTGGGCTTGCTGATGAGCGCGTCATAGGCATTCAGCAGCAACACATTCGACAGCTTGCGCTGCAACAGCGTCAGCTTGCCCGAAACGTGAATCGCGGCCACATTCTTTTTCACCGACTGACGCCTGAGCGCCCCGGTCAGCCTGTCATGCTGAATATCTTGCTGTTGCATTGCCCTGCCCTTTTCTGCCCCAGGCTTTTTTCCTGTCGGCTCCTGCTCTCGCCCTCTAGTATGCCCCAAAAGGAACCCATCCTCAATCATTCTATAGGAACCCGTTTACGGTGGAAGGCGATCCCGCAAACGGGTACTTATGGGTCAATTGGGGCGATATCTGTGGATAAGTCCGGAGTTGTACGGCGCTCCTCCCGGCGAAAAAGGCCTAAATAGACTCTGTCCCGTGCATCGGTCCCCCTGCCCCCGCGAATCGCCACCCTTCACCCCGGACTCGGGCACCCTTGCCCCCGTAGACGGGTTCCTATGATCCTGTATTCAGGCACCGAAACACTTCTAATACATTATAAATAAAGTAATTATTCCGCCTAAAG
>NZ_CAJXIP010000097.1 GCF_913054395.1 uncultured Roseovarius sp. | reverse complement strand
CATGCCGGACACCGATGAAACGCTGCGCCCGCCCTGGCACATGCTGACCCGCGAATTGCGCGACAACACCGGCGGGATCAGAACGCTGCGGATCGGCGTTCTGGGGCTTGTACCGCCACAGATCATGACGTGGGATCACGCCTTGCTGGTCGGCAGGATCACGTGCCGCGACATGATCGAAAGCGCCCGCGCCTGGGTTCCCGTCATGCGCGCCGCCGGGGCCGATCTGGTGATTGCCCTGGCCCATACCGGGATCGGCGATGGCCCCGACCGTCCGATGATGGAAAATGCCGCGCAGGCAATTGCGCGCCTCCCCGGCATCGACGCCATCATTGGCGGGCACAGTCACCGTGTTTATCCCGACCCGTCCAGTGGCCCCCCGGACGCCGGGCCCGCCCCCCTGCGCGGCATGCCGTTTGTCAAACCCGGCTTTCGCGGCTCGCATCTCGGGGTGCTTGACCTGAGCCTGACGCAGGATGCCTGCGGGACATGGCGGGTCACCGGTCACACGGCCGAAGCACGTGCCGCCGCCGGAATCCCGCCGGATCCGGCCTTTTGCCGCGCGCTTGCCCCCGCGCATTCCCATACGCTCAAGCTGACCGAGCGCGAGATTGGCCGGACGGCCACGCCGCTGCACAGTTATCTGACGCTTGTGCGCAACGATCCCGCCACCCAGCTTGTCAACGATGCACAACGCGACGCCCTCGCCTCCGCCCTGAAGGGCAGCGCATATGAAGACCTGCCGATCCTGTCGGTCTCGGCGCCGTTCAAGACCGGCGGGCGCGGCGGGCCGACCTATTACACGGACATGCCTGCGGGTGCGCTGCGTCTGCGCAACGTCACCGACATCTACCCGTTTCCGAACGCACTTTGCGGATTGCTTGTAACCGGCGCTGATCTTCGGGATTGGCTTGAACGCGCGGCGATCTGTTTCCGCCAGATCATACCGGGCACCTCGGACCAGATGCTTCTGGACACGAAAATTCCGGGCCATGACTTTGATGTCATTGACGGGCTCAGCTATGCGATCGACCTGTCGCAACCCCCTCGCTATGACCTGTCGGGCGCACTTGTGGCCCCAGACTCCCGGCGTATCCGCAATCTGTGTCATCGGGGCCTGCCGACATCAGAGAGCGCCCGGTTCGTGATCGCCACCAACAGCTATCGCGCCTATGGCGGCGGCCCGTTCCGCGCGCTCGCCAAAACCGGGCTGATCCATACCTGTTCACGGCCGGTGCGCGATATTCTTGCCGATTACATTTCCGCCCGGCGCCATATCCACCCTGTCGCGCGGCCGGTCTGGCGATTTACCACGCTGCCGGATACACGGGTAATTTTCGAAACCGGGCCGGGCGTGCGCGCTCATGCGGGCGACCTCGCCGCCTTGTGCGCGCAGGACCTTGGCACATCGGCCCGCGGATTTGCACGGCTTGGACTCTGGCTCGGCTCGGGACAAACCCGACCGATCGACAACAGCCTCTCTTGCGAATCCCCGATCTGATCCTTATGTAGCCGGTTGAGAGGTTGGCGCGGGCAGGCGCCTCGCCAACCCGGTCAGGTCCGGAAGGAAGCAGCCGTAACGAGCCCCGCTTGGGTCGTTGTCCAGCCTCTCACCCTTCTCCATCACGCAAACGTTGAATTTGCCGCAATTATCTGCGTGTTCTTCTGTCCGGTAAGGTAGGTGAAACACACGCAGCTTCCGGCCCCTACACCTGTTGTGCCCAGAGCAGCTGCGCCTCGGTTTCGACAGCGCAAGGCCGCACGTCGCGCAATCGCCCAAGGGCCGCGCCGGGCGCTTCGCCGCTTTCGATCATCAACCGGAGTGCCGCCATCCCCGACCGCCCACAGCCGCCCCGACAATGGATCAAGACCCGTCCGCCGCCCTGCAACGCCAAAAGCGCCACCCGCGCCACGAATTCCCAGGCCTCGCTTACCTCGGGGTCCGGCACGCCGTAATCCGTGACCGGCACATGCGCCCAGCGGGTGCCGCTGTCCTGCAGGTCCGCGCCAAGATTCGCTGCCCCGCTTGCCGTCATTTCCGCCAGCGTCGTCATCGAGATCACCAGCGCCGGACGCCAGTCATGCAGATGCTCAAGGTCCGAGGCATAGCTCCCCGCGCCACCGGGCAGCGGCGCAAGCGCCAGGGTGCCGCCCGCCACCGGCAGCGCGTGGATCACGAACCCACTCACAATCGCGCCACGCCAAACGTGTCGCAGCGCGCCACATCCCCGCCCTCATAACCGCGCCGAAACCACCTGGCCCGCTGCGCCGAGGTGCCATGGGTAAAGGTATGCGGCCTTGGCACCTGACCGGCGCGCTTTTGCAGATGGTCATCGCCGATCATCCGCGCCGCATTCAGCGCCTCTTCGAGGTCGCCCGGCTCAAGCAGCCCGTCAACCGCCCGCGCCCAGACCCCCGAAAGGCAATCCGCCTGAAGTTCGAGCCGCACGGTCAGCGCATTGGCATCCGCCTGCCCCGCGGCCTGACGGCGACGGTTCACCTCGGGCAGGATGCCAAGCTCGTTCTGCACGTGATGCGCCACCTCATGGGCAATCACATAAGCCGCCGCGAAATCGCCCCTGGCGCCCAGTTGCCGCGCCAGCGTGTCGAAAAACTCGGTGTCGAGATAGGCCTTGCGATCCGCCGGGCAATAAAACGGCCCCGTCGCGCCGGATGCCCCGCCACAGGGGCTTTGAGTCACGCCGGAATAGAGCACCATCACCGGCGGGCGATACGTCCCGCCCAACTGTTCGGGAAAGACCCTGCCCCAGACCGCCTCGGTGGTGGCCAGAACCCGCGCGGAAAACTCTGCCGCACGCTCTTCGCCGGCACTCAACTGACGCGGCGCACTCGATTGCGCGACCGGCCCCTGTCCGCCCTGCAACAGCGGCGTCACGTCAATGCCCGCAAAATAGCCGATTGCCAGCACCACCAAAAGCCCGACACCGCCAAGCCCGGCCTTGCCGCCGCGCGCGCCGCGCCCACCTCTGCGCCGCCTGTCTTCGACATTCCTGCTCCGACCGATACCTTTTAACCGCATGACAGCCTCCACCACGAACCGTCCAAAGCTTTGCGCGACGCCACGAGAAATGCAAGGTGGACGCCCCGCGCGCCCGGCTTTAGGTTGGCCTGTGACACGAATCCAAAGGGCACCCGCATGACCGACACCCCCGAAAAAGGCTATCAGGTTCTCGCCCGCAAATATCGGCCCGAGACCTTTGCCGATCTCGTGGGACAGGATGCCATGGTGCGCACCCTGAAAAACGCGTTCAAGGCCGATCGCATTGCCCAGGCCTTTATCATGACCGGCATTCGCGGCACCGGTAAAACCACCACTGCGCGGATTATCGCCAAGGGCATGAACTGTATCGGCGCCGATGGTCAAGGCGGCCCCACGACCGAGCCTTGCGGCGTCTGCGAGCATTGCACCGCCATCATGGAAGGGCGCCATGTCGATGTCATGGAAATGGACGCCGCCAGCCGGACCGGCGTGGGCGATATTCGCGAGATCATCGATTCGGTGAACTATCGCGCGGCCTCGGCCCGCTACAAGATCTACATCATCGACGAGGTGCACATGCTTTCGGTCAACGCGTTCAACGCGCTGCTGAAGACCCTCGAAGAGCCGCCCGCGCATGTGAAATTCATCTTCGCCACCACCGAGATCCGCAAGGTGCCCGTCACGGTGCTGTCGCGCTATCAACGCTTCGACCTGCGCCGGATCGAGCCCGAGGTGATGATCGCCCTCCTGCGCCGCATTGCCACCGCCGAGGCCTCAGAGATCACCGATGACGCGCTTGCGCTGATCACCCGCGCCGCCGAAGGCTCGGCCCGCGATGCGACCTCTCTGCTGGATCAGGCGATTTCCCATGGCGCCGGCGAAACCACTGCCGATCAGGTGCGCGCCATGCTGGGCCTGGCCGATCGGGGCCGGGTGCTTGACCTGTTCGACCTGATCATGAAGGGCGACGCCGCCAGCGCGCTTTCAGAACTGTCCTCGCAATATGCCGAAGGCGCCGATCCGCTGGCGGTCCTGCGCGATCTGGCAGAGATCACCCATTGGATTTCCGTGGTCAAGATCACGCCCGAAGCCGCACAGGACCCCACCATCGGTCCCGATGAGCGCGCCCGCGGCCAGACCATGGCCGAGGCCCTGCCAATGCGGGTTCTGACGCGGATGTGGCAAATGCTGCTCAAGGCGCTGGATGAGGTGGCCGAGGCCCCCAATTCCATGATGGCCGCCGAAATGGCGGTGATCCGCCTGACCCATGTGGCCGACCTGCCGACGCCCGAAGACCTTATTCGCCGCCTGCAAGACAGCCCGCCCCCGGCCCCCGGCCCCATCGGCGGTGGCGGTGGCGACACCAATGCCCCGACCACCAATGGCGGCGCCACGCCACAGGCCTATCACGCCCCGATGACGCAAAGCTCTGGCAACACCGGCCAGATTGGCGGCGCGGGCCAAAGCACGGCCCTCGCCCCGCAGGTCGAAAACGCCCTCGCGCATTTTCCAACCTTCGAGCATGTCGTCGAACTCATTCGCGCCAATCGCGATGTCAAACTTCTGGTCGAGGTCGAAAGCAACCTGCGCCTTGCCGCCTATCAGCCGGGACGGATCGAGTTCACCCCGACCGCCGATGCCCCCGGAGATCTTGCGCAAAGCCTCGGCAGCGCCCTGCAACGCTGGACCGGCAATCGCTGGGCCGTGAGCCTGGTCAACTCCGGCACTGCCCCCACCATCCTTGAGGCGCGTAATGCCGCCCAGGATGCCCTCAAGGCCGAAGCGAGCGAACACCCGTTGATGCAGGCCGTTCTTGCCGCCTTTCCCAAGTCGAAAATCACCGCCATCCGCTCGGCCGCCGATATTGCCAGCCACGCCGAAGCCGAGGCCCTGCCCGAGGTCGAAGACGAATGGGACCCCTTCGAGGAGGATTAAGCGGTGCGCCATACCGACGCCGAACGCTTGCCTGTCGCCATTCCCGACCACATATGCTTAAAGGCAGAAAACCAGACATCCGGCCCCCTGCGCTGCATCAGGGCCCCACGATAGGAGATCACGCAATGTTCAAAGGACTGGGCCAGATGGGCGATATGGCCAAGATGATGAAGGCCGCTCAGGAAATGCAGCAAAAGATGGCTGCCCTTCAGGAAGAGATGCACAACCTCATGGTCACCGGCGAATCCGGCGCGGGCCTGGTCACCGCAACCTGCACCGCCAAGGGCGAACTCAAGGGCCTTGATATCGACCCGTCGATCTTCAATTCCGATGACAAGGAAGTGGTCGAAGACCTGATCCTGGCCGCCATCAAGGACGCCCAGACCAAGGCCACCGAACGCGCCCAGGAAGAAATGAGCAAACTCACCGAAGGCATGGGCCTGCCCAAGGACATGAAGTTGCCGTTCTGAGGCAGGCTTTCACCGTTCTCCAAATACTCTCGCCGAAGGCATCCAGACCCGCCGCAACCGGACCATTCGTTTGAACAGCACCCGCGACATTGACGCCCTGATCGACATGATGGCCCGGCTGCCGGGGCTTGGGCCCCGCTCGGCCCGGCGCGCGGTGCTGCACATGATCCGCAAACGTGCGCTCTTGCTCACCCCGCTCGCCGACCTGATGCAAACGGTCGCCGCCACTGCGCGCGAATGCACCAATTGTGGCAACATCGGCACCACCGAGACCTGCGACATATGCGCCTCTGAAAAACGCGCCAACGGTCAGATCTGCGTGGTCGAGGATGTCGCCGACCTCTGGGCGATGGAACGCGGGCAGGCCTTCAAGGGCCGCTATCACGTGCTTGGCGGCACCCTATCGGCACTTGACCAGATTGGCCCCGAAACCCTGCGTATTCCGAAACTGGTTGAACGCGTTTCGGCGGAAAACATCTCAGAGGTGATCCTTGCACTCAATGCAACGGTGGACGGCCAGACCACAGCGCATTATATCGCCGATCAGCTTGATGGCCGTGTCGCGCTGACTTCCCTGGCGCAGGGCGTTCCCATCGGCGGCGAACTTGACTATCTCGACGATGGCACCATCAGCGCGGCCCTCTCGGCGCGCAAAAGCCTCTGACAGACCTTGTAATACCGGCCAGCGGCCAACGACGGACCCTAGTATTTTTCATGACCCCTCTCGCGCTTGTCCTCAGTTATTTTCTAGCCCTCAACATGCTGACACTTGGCCTGTTCTGGTGGGACAAGCGCTGTGCGATCGAACGGCGTTGGCGCGTGCCCGAAAGCACACTTCTGACGCTCTGCCTGATCGGTGGCTCTCTGGGCGCCAAGACCGGCCAGGGCATCTTTCGCCACAAAACCCGCAAAGAGCCGTTTCGCACCTCGCTCAACGCGATTGCCGTGCTGCACGTGGGGTTTCTGGCCGCCCTCGTCCTGCCGGAATTCCGCGCCTCGGTGGTTCAGCTGGTAAGCCAGATCACCAGTCAGATCCTCGGCTAGGGCACCCTCAGAGCGCTTCCTCTTCCAGATGAATCTTCATGTCGATCAACACCTGCTGCAACTGCGACGTTTCGCGCAACAGCCGCTTGGCCTCGTTGATGGTGATCACGCCATCCTCGATTGACTGCTGATACTCCGCCATCAAAAGCGCAAAGCGTTGCGACAGGACGATCACGTCGCTGTTCACATTCGCGCGCTCCTTGGTATTGCGGCGCTTGCCATCAAAACTAAGGCTGATCCCCTGCAACTCGGCGAGGGCGCCAGTAACATGCGGATAGCTTGCCGCCTCTTCAAGGGCCGCAACGGCATCGACGGGCATGAAACGGTCGGCGTGCTCACCGTGATCGGAATAATAGCGCCCAAGCGTCGCCTTTGATTTTCCGGTCAACTTGCACGCGGCCTCGATCCCCACATCCTTGACCAGAGCCTCAATGTGCTTCTTGAGGTAACTTCCCATCCTCGACATACGCTTTTCCCTAATTCCTGCCCCCATAAATCAGGGGAAACCCAACATCCGTTGTCCCATAGTCACTTTGGCCCGGAAAGTCATTTCCAAAAAGCGACCCCGACGAGCCCCGCCCGTCATCCCCGTCTCATGCGCGCTCCAACAAAACACTGCCCACCGAATAACCGGCCCCGAACGAACAGATCAGCCCGCGGTCGCCCGGCGCAAGGTCATCGGAATATTTCGAGAAGGCGATGATCGACCCCGCAGACGAGGTATTGGCATAATCCTGAAGGATATTTGGCTGTTCGCCGGGATCGGGCACCCGGCCAAGGACCTTCTTGCCGATGAAATCGTTCATCGTCTTGTTGGCCTGATGCAACCAAAGCCGCCGCAGGCCATCCGCCGTGACGCCTGCGCCCTCGAGGTGCTCATGAATATGCGCCGAAACCATCGGCAGAACCTCCTTGAACACCTTGCGCCCTTCCTGCATGAACTGCATGTCGCGCCGATCCGCCATGCCATCGGGCCGGTTGCGGCGTAAAAATCCGTTATTGTTGCGGATATTATTGGAAAACTGTGTCGCGCAGCGGGTCGAGCAGATCACGAAGTGCGCGCCCTCGGCGTCCTCGGCGCGCTCGATCACCACAGCGGTGCAGACATCGCCAAAGATAAAGTGGCAATCCCGGTCGCGCCACTCAAGGTGCCCCGAACAGATTTCAGGGTTCACCACAAGTGCGCGGCGCGCCGAGCCCGTCCGGATCATATCCGCCGCCGCCTGAATGCCGAAAGTCGCCGAGGAACAGGCGACATTCATGTCGAAGGCAAAGCCACCTGCGCCCAGAAGCTGTTGAATTTCAATCGCGATCGCCGGATAGGCGCGTTCGTGATTGCTCGCGGCACAAATCACAAGATCAACCTCATCGCCCCGCCGCCCGGCCTGCGCCAGGGCCTTGGTTGAGGCATCAAGCGCCATTTCGGCCATGATCCCCGGCTCATCGTCGCTGCGCTGGCGCAGATGCGGATACATCACCTCCGGATCAAGCACGCCGGATTTGTCCATCACATAGCGTTGCTCGATCCCGGAGGCGCCCAGGATAAAGTCCGAAGAGGACAAGGCCTTGGCCTCGACCTCCCCCGCCGCAATCGCCCCTGCATGTCGCGCATTGAACGCTTCGGCATAGGCATTGAACGCCTGCACCAATTCGTCATTGGTAATCACCTCGGGCGGCGTGAATACGCCCGATCCCGTAATGGCCGGTTGATACATGGTCTCTTCCTCCGCATTCTGACCAGATCAGCCGATGCTTGCCTCTCCGTCAAGCATGACACCACGGCACGGCGCGAAAGAGCCCGCGAAAACCCCTTCTTCTTGGTCCAAATACTCGAATTCCCCGGCCAGCATCCGGCGCGCCGGTCACTGGCCTGCGGCGGACCTAATTCACAAGATTGGGCGGGGTCTCGCCCGCAAAGAACGCGCGCAGGTTTTCCACCGCCATAAGACCCATAGCCTCACGAACCTCAAGCGCAGCGGTGCCCAGATGCGGCAGGAGCGTGACATTCTCCATCGCCTTCAGCGCCTCGGGCACCACCGGCTCTTTCTCGTAGACATCAAGCCCGGCGCCCGCGAAGGCCCCCGCCTGCAACGCGGCGATAAGCGCGGCTTCGTCGACCACGTCACCGCGGGCGATATTGATGAAATGCCCGCTCGGCTTCATTGCCTCAAACACCGGCGCGCCGACGATATGATGGGTTTCGGCGCCGCCGGGCACCGCCACCACCACGATATCGGCCTCGGCGGCAAGTGCCTCAAGGCTCTCGACCTGACGCGCGGGAAACTCCATCGCCTTGGGCGAGCGGTTATAATAGATCACATCCATGCCGAACCCAAAGTGACAGCGCTGCGCAATCGCCTGCCCGATCCTGCCCATGCCGATAATGCCCACGGTCTTGCCCGACACATGCAGGCCAAGCATCTGCGTCGGGTTCCAGCCGGGCCATTTGCCCGCCCGCACCATCCGCTCGCCTTCGCCAGCCCGCCGCGCGCTCATCAGGATCAGGGTCATCGCGATATCGGCGGTGGCATCGGTCACGGCCCCCGGCGTATTGGTCACGCTGATCCCCGCCGCCCGCGCGGCTGCCGCGTCAATATGGTTATACCCGACCCCGAAATTCGCCAGGATCTTGCAACGCGGGTTATTCGCATCGGCAAAGACCTCGGCCGAGAACATATCGCCGAGCGTCGGCAAAACCCCATCGTAAAGCGCAAGCGCCCCGCGCATCTGGCCAAGCTTAAGGGGGGCGGGGTCGTCGCGCAGTTCGACTTCGAAATGGGTACGCGCAGCTTCAACCACGCGATCCGGCAGCGGCCGGGTCAGCAGGACACGTTTCAATGCAATCTCTCTCCGATTGGAACTTCTTGGTCGGGGCTTATCAGAACGATTTCGCCATTGCTATCGGACAGGCCGAGAACAAGAATTTCGGACATGAACTTGCCGATCTGGCGAGGAGGAAAATTGACCACCGCCATCACCTGACGTCCGACAAGCATGTCCGGATCGTAATGCGCGGTGATCTGCGCGCTGCTTTTCTTTTCGCCGATCTCGCCCCCGAAATCGACCCAAAGCTTGATCGCGGGTTTGCGCGCCTCGGGGTAGGGTTCGGCGCGGGTCACGCGACCGACACGGATATCGACCTTGAGGAAATCGTCAAATGTGATCTCAGCCATTGCCAAGCTCCCGCGACCGATCCGCCGCTGCCGCGACCGTCTTGCGCATCAGCGGCGGCAGGCCGCTATCCTCGTCCATCAGCACCGCAAGACCGGCCTGCGTGGTGCCATTCGGGCTTGTCACATTGACCCGCAATTGCGCCGGGGTTTCATCGGCGGCCTCGGCCAGTGCCCCCGCCCCGGCCACTGTCGCCTGTGCAAGCTGCATGGCAAGCGCCGGGGCAAGACCCTGCGCCTCGCCGGCCGCTGCCAGACATTCGATCATGTGAAACACATAGGCCGGGCCGGACCCGGACACTCCGGTCACCGCGTCCATCTGATCCTCGCGCTCAAGGCGCACCACCTGACCGACCGCGCGCAACAGCATCTCGGCAAGATCGACCTGCGTAGCGCTTGCATGGGCATTGCCGATGATCGCGGTGATGCCGCGGCCCACGGCGGCGGGGGTGTTGGGCATCGCGCGCACGATCGGGGTTTGCGCGCCCAGGGCCGCCTCGAAGGCCGCGATCGGCGTACCGGCCGCCACCGACACGAAAAGCGTCGTGCCATTGCCCATCGCCGCCAGTACCGGCAGGGCCTCGCCCATCATCTGTGGTTTGACCGCAATCAGGACGATGGCCGGATTTTCGGGCAGATCGACGTTGATGCCAACCCCCGTGCCGCGCAGCCAATCGGACGGGTTGGGGTCAATCACCCGGACCGAAGCGGGCGGCAAGCCCTGCGCCAGCCAGCCTTGCAGCATGGCACCGCCCATCTTGCCACAGCCCAGCAGAACCAGACCGTTTTCGGCCACATAATCCATGTTCATCGCATCGTCCCCGCTCCGTTCGTCACTTTGCGGGGGTAAGTGTTACGCGCGACCGTAAGCCTCTGCAATGGCGACCTGCATGGCATCCTTGGGGGATTTGTCACCCCAGATCGCAAGCTGGAATGCCGGGTAATAGCGCTCGGCGCTCATCACGGCGGCGTTGATCATCGTGTCGATCTGTTCGGGACATGCATCCTGTCCGCCTGCCAGCACCAGACCATAGCGATAGACCATCAGTTTATGCGACCCCCACCATGTAAAGGCCCCGGCCCAACACTGATCGTTCACATCGTTTAGGATCTCGTAAAGCACCGGAATCTTATGCTCCGGCGGCTCCATTTCAAAGGTACAGACAAGCCGCAGTGTCTCGTCATAGCCCGACCAGGCCAGGGTTATCGAATAGGTACGCCACTGGCCTTCGACGGCCATGGCGATCTGATCATCACCGATCCGGTCGAAATCCCAGTCGTGATGCTCGGCGATATGTTCGACGATATCAATCGGGTGGATATCGTCCTGCAAGAACTGCTCGGAAAGGGCCATTGCGCCACCTCATTTGCTATAGCGCGGGGGTCGCGATGCACCCCAAGCGCTAGGTGCCTGCTCTATCGACGGGGGCTATTCCCACCGCCAATACAAGATATGGTGCGGCCTTTCCGGCAAGCTGTAAAGCAATTTGTTGGGGATAACCACAATAAGTTGTGGATGAAATTGAAACCGCCACAAGAGAAAGCAGACCAGATCAAGCCCGGCGAAACGCAACAGTTCCGCCCAATCAGGGTTGCTACCATGCGATGAAAATGGTGGGGTGCCGTCCGGCAGGTGACAAAGCCAGACTGTTTGCCACCCCGCCGGGCTGGCGCTTTGGCAAGATACGCAGAATGATCAGAACATAGTGGGCTTGGCGGGCAAAAGCGCCACACAGACGTCTTGCGTCAAGGTGGTGAAAAACGACCGGGTGCCCGAAGACGAGCCTACTTCTTTCCCGCCGTTTCCATCGCATCAAGCCGCGCCTTGAGCGCCTCGTTCTCTTCGCGGGCCTTCTGTGCCATGGCGCGCACCGCATCGAATTCCTCACGGGTGACGAAATCGCGATCCGCAAGCCAGCGGTCGATCATCGATTTCATCGCGGTTTCGGCCTCGGTCTTGGCACCCTGCGCCACGCCCATGGCGTTGGTCATCAGTTGCGAAATATCGTCGAGCACTTTGTTACGGGTTTGCATGGGTCTCTCCGGCGTTACACTCCCCCCTTATATGGGCCAAAACACGCCCATCACAAGGTTGACTTCCCCCAGCCACCAGAGGCACAGAGACGCATATGCAGGCCATGATCCCCTTCCCCGATATCTCGCCCGAGATTTTCACCCTCCCGATCTTCGGGATGGAATTCGCACTGCGCTGGTATGCGCTCTCTTATATCGTCGGCATCCTTCTGGGCTGGCGGCTTGTGGTGGCCAGCGTCAAGCGCCCGCATCTGTGGCCCCGCAACAGCGCCCCGATGACGCCGGCACAGGTCGAAGACCTTTTGACCTGGGTGATCCTTGGCGTGATCCTTGGCGGGCGGCTCGGCTTCGTGCTGTTCTATCAGCCGGGCTATTACCTGCAAAACCCGATGCAGATCCTTCAGGTCTGGCAGGGCGGGATGTCGTTTCACGGCGGGCTACTGGGCGTCGTGACGGCCTGTATCCTCTATTCAAAACGGCGGGGCATTGCCTGGCTTTCGGTCGCCGATGTGCTCTGCATGGTGGCGCCGATCGGCCTGTTGCTGGGCCGGATCGCCAATTTCATCAACGCAGAGCTTTGGGGCCGCCCGACCGGCCTGCCGTGGGGCGTGGCCTTTCCGGGGGCGGCGGCACAGGATTGCCCGGATGTGATCGGTCTCTGCGCGCGCCATCCCTCGCAACTCTACGAGGCGGCGCTTGAGGGGCTGATCCTTGGCGCGGTGCTGATCTGTCTGGCCTATCGCCGGGGCGCCCTGAAACAGCGCGGCACGCTGACCGGCCTGTTTTTCATGGGCTACGGCATCTCGCGCTTTATCGTCGAATTTGTACGCCAGGCCGATGCGCAATTCATTACCCCCGACAATCCGATGGGCTATGCGGTGCAGATGGGCGGCCTGGGGCTGAGCATGGGACAACTGCTATCGCTGCCGATGATCGCCTTTGGCCTCGCGATGGTGACCTGGGCGAATCGGTCCCGCCCCGCATGAGCGGGCTGCGTGATCACCTGATCGCCCGGATAAGCGAGGGCGGGCCGATCACGCTGGCCGATTACATGGCCGCCTGCCTGATGCATCCCGAGCACGGCTATTACGCCACCCGCGATCCGTTCGGCGCCGCGGGCGATTTCATCACCGCGCCGGAAATAAGCCAGATGTTCGGCGAACTGATCGGCCTTTGCCTTGCTCAATGCTGGATGGACCAAGGCGCGCCCGACGCCTTTGCCCTGGCCGAGGCCGGGCCGGGGCGCGGTACGTTGATGGCCGATATCCTGCGCGCCACGAGGGGCGTGCGCGGCTTTCATGCCGCGGCACAGCTTCACCTGATCGAGACCTCTCCGACCCTGCGCGCGATCCAGCGCGACAAGATTGCGCGCCGCGACATCGCCTTTCACGACCGCGTCGATACCCTGCCTGAGATGCCGCTTTACCTTGTGGCGAACGAATTCTTCGACGCCCTTCCGATCCGTCAGTTCGAGCGCACAGGCGAGGGCTGGCGCGAGCGCCTGATCGGCTTGCAGAAGGGGGAACTTGCCTTTGGCCTTGGCGCGCCGACCGCCTTGCCCGGCCTGACCGAGCGCCTTGACGACACGCGGCCCGGCGATGTGATCGAGACCTGCGCCCCCGCAGAGGCAAGCGTGGCCGTGATCGGAGAGCGCATCCATACCCATGGCGGCGCGGCCCTGATCGCGGATTATGGCGACTGGCGCTCGCTTGGCGACACGTTTCAGGCGCTTGAAGGCCATGCGCCCGCCGATCCCCTCGCCAACCCCGGCAAGGCCGACCTGACCGCACATGTGGA
>NZ_CAJXIP010000096.1 GCF_913054395.1 uncultured Roseovarius sp. | reverse complement strand
CTGATACTGACGCAGCATTCGATTCTTTTCAATTTTCTTGAAAACATTTTCCATTTATAAAATAAAATATCTAACTTTCGGATTTTAAATATTTTTTATTTTTTCATATTTCCACTGTCATTATTAATGAAAATATTTTTTAATTGCATGCAAATGTCTACCGAAAGGAAATCGCGCCATGACACCCCCCAAGCGCGCCCGTGGCCGCCCCAAATCCCAGTTCAGCGAAAGCTCTGCCGGGACCATGCAATCGCTGGACCGTGCGCTTGGCGTATTGGTGGCTGTCGCGCGCGAGGACCGCGCGACGCTGACCGATCTGTCGCTGGCGCTTGGCATTCCGACGGCCACCACGCACCGCATTCTGACCACCCTGCAAAAGCGCGACTTCGTGCGCTTTGACGATGAGCGCCAGGATTGGAGCATCGGCATCGAGGCCTATCGTACCGGGGTCGCCTTTCTCAAACGCTCGAACCTGTCGGATGTCGGGCGTCCGGTGATGCGCCGCCTGATGGAACAAACCGGCGAGACCGCCAATCTTGCGGTGCGCGACGGCGCCGAGGTCGTCTTCATCGGCCAGGTCGAAACCCAAAACCCTATCCGCGCGTTCTTTCCGCCCGGATCACGCACCCCGATGCATGCCTCTGGCACCGGCAAGGCGATTCTGGCCGCCCTGCCCGAAGATCGGCTTTTGACCCTGCTCAAGGGCGCGGGTCTCAAGGGGTTCACCTCACACACGCATGTGACGCCCAAGGCGTTGTTTGACGATCTGGAAAAAACCCGCGTACGCGGTTGGTCGTTTGATCGCAACGAGCGTTATGATGGCATGTCCTGCATCGGCAGCGCGATCTTCAACGACCGTGGCGAGCCCTGCGCCGGGGTGTCGATCTCTGGCCCCAGCAGCCGCTTTTCCGACGCCCATATCCCAGAGTTCGGCGCCGCCGTGGCACAGGCGGCGGCGGAAATCACCCACCTGATGGCCGGACAACCGGTTGAGGTGAAAGCCTAGGCTCTGGACCTGAAAACAAAATCCTCTGACTGGCGTCAAAGCGGACCTCGGTACGCTACGCAACGAAGGTCAGCTTTGAGCCCATACCTCCCGATTTCTGCCGGGAGTATGAATGACCGCAATGGGGTTACAAACTTCTCAGGTAGTCCGCAAACTCTTTGCCCTTTTCCTTCCTGAATACATCGCCCGTTTCGTTGATTGAGACGAGACGGTCCAATCTGAAATTCCTAAAGCCCTGCCTGATTTCACACCATCCTGTCAGCACCCAAACAGTTTCGAAGGCGGTAAGCCCAAGTGGTCTTACGACACGCTCGCTCTGGTATTCTTGAGCATCCTCATAAGTTACGGCCAGCTTTTCCCTGTGTCTAATAGCAGCTCTTAGACTGCTCAAACCTGAAGCAGCAACTGCTTTGTCCTCTCCGCCAACTGCCAACAATGGTTGTTGCAGGTGTCGCCGGTCCTCCGACAAGACTGTTTCTATTTTTCCCAAGAGTCGATGCGCCGCTTGCCCAAGTGCATCATCACCGCGCGCTGTCACCATTCGAACGCCCAAGAGCAACGCATCAAGTTCATCTGGATCGAATTGCAGCGGTGGCAGAAAAAAGCCTGCCTCGATTTGGTATCCAATACCACCTTCCCCCCGAATGGGCGCGCCCATGGACTGCAATGTAATGATGTCACGATAGATCGTTCTCACCGAAACATTCAGGTCGGCGGCGAGCATACCTGCGGTAACGGGCGTACGTCGCCCGCGCAGATGATCAAGTATCGAAAAAAGTCTAGTAGTCCGCATCTCGCCCCTGACAGAAATTGTCACTCGGTTCCTTTAGCACGCTGGGCAGCATCAGTTGAAAGGACTTTCTATGCTAAGGAAAAATGTAGGCCCAGTATCAGTAATGGGATTCGCACGGTACTCTTCCAAGCCGGGAGTTGACCCCGCTGACCTGATCGCCGCGACCCGGGTTTGGCAAACAGAGTTTTTGGCTCACCAGCCCGGAATCGCAATGCACTGCTTTCTTGGAAATCTGAAAGGTGACTTCGCAAACGCAATTCTTGCAACTGACGAAGCCTCCTTCATTGCCATGGCCCAAGAACACCCCAACGCCCCCTCCACCGGGCCTGTCATGGAAATGCTGGATCGAGACAGCATTCGACTGACCAAAAACAACCTGCTAGGTGAACCTGCGCCGCTGCCGGAAGGGTTTGCTTGCGTTGAGTTTGGGACATTCTCCCCTAAGGAAACAAAATCGTTCACTGAGAACGGCTTGCTGGAAGCGTCCCGTAGAATTGAAGGCGCCTACCTTTCGAAGTTTGAGGAGGCGAAGTCTCACTTTGTCGCCCGCATAGATGAGAAGACGTACGCGGAAATCGCCTTTGTAGAGACAACAGGCGCAGCGCGCGAAATCTGTGCAGGGTATGTGGGCAACAAAGACTGCACGCCCATGCTGGAGATGTTCAATCCAGAGTCAGTGGATTTAGATTTCTGGCACGTATTGGCCTAAATGAACAAGAGCTGCCGTTGGTGTGCCAGCATCCAACGGCAACTCCGTCCCGCATGGGAGACATCTGAAACCTCTGCCGCGACCGACTGATTTGTGGCATTTGGCACTTTAGAATTTACAGGTCCGGACCCTCGCCTACCAAGGGTGTGTTACTCCGCCGCCCCTGCGCCATCATCCATCGCCGCCAATTCGCCAAGCGTCACCGGCTTGAGCGGCGGGCGGATGCGGTAATAACCGGTCGCGTCATGGCTCTGGCGGTTTTCCTCTGCCAGAATCTGCGTCACGCTCAGCCCGCAATAGCGCCCCTGACAGGGGCCCATGCCCGCCCGGCCAAAGGCCTTGGTCTGATTGGGCCCGATACAGCCAAGTCTGGCATAGCCGCGAATATCCCCCGCCGTCACCTCTTCGCAGCGGCAGATAACGGTTTTGTCGGCGGGGCTGAGCGCCTCTGGCAGCGGCGGATATGCGGTGTCAAGAAACGGCCGCACGGCCAGTTCGCCATCCAGTGCACGGCGCAGGGGCACAGCTTCACTATCGCGCGTTGCGGTCTTAATCGCCCCCAGCCGCGCCGCGATATCAAGCGCCGCAAGTCGCCCGGCAATCGCTGCCACCTTTGCACCGCCGATCGCCGCCCCATCGCCGGCAATGTGCAGGTACTCGACCGAGGTGCCGCCCCAGCCGTCAAGCTCTGGCACAAAGCAATGCTGCGCCGCGTCCCAGCGATGCGGCACACCAACCGAGCGCGCGGCCTGGGTGTTGGGAACCACCCCGTGATGCAGAAAAACCGTATCGCAGGCGATGCTATGTGCCTTGCCTCCGGCGATGAACTCCACCGCCTCGGCGCGGCCTGCGCCCGTTATGGCAATGCTGTGCGCCCCCGTGTGGCGCACAACCCCGGCACGGCGGATTTCGTTCAAAAGGCCAAGCCCATTTAGAAGATAGCGCCAGCCGCGCAGCGCGCCGCCAAGGTGGCGCAACGCGCCCGTAAAGTCATTGCGCGTCTGGGTCTCGACCATGGCCAGCGGCGGGGTGCCCGCGCGCACCATCTGGGCGGCAATCAGATAGAGCAGCGGGCCTGCCCCGACCAGCACCGCGCGCCGCGCCAGGACACCCGATTGCTTGAGAAGGATTTGCCCGGCGCCCGCCGCCATCACCCCCGGCAAGGTCCAACCCGGCACTGGCATCGGCCGCTCAAGCGCGCCGGTGGCGAGCAACACATGCCGCGCGTCGATCAGCGCACCTTTTCCGACCTGCGTGCAGGCAAGGCGCGGCCCCTCTTCGATCGCCCAGACCACGGCCCCGGCGAGATGAGTGATGCCCGGCGCGCCAAGCCCTTGGGTCAGGGCGCGCCCTTCGGTGTAGTCCTTGCCCAAAAGGTCACCGCGCAGCGGCGCGACCCGATCGACATCGCGGTAAATCTGTCCGCCTGCGCGCGGCTGTTCGTCCAGAATGCAGACCGACAGGCCCTTGTCCGCCGCCATCTTCGCCGCCGCCATGCCCGCTGGACCGGCCCCGATGATTGCCAGATCAACCCGCGCCATCATCGCTCTCCTACTGCTGGCATGTTCAGGTTCAGCCCCTCGCTGACCTCCATCATGCAAGCCTGACGGCTTATGCCATCGACCTCGACCAAACAGTCGAAGCAGGCGCCCATCATGCAAAACGGGCCGCGCGGCGCACCGGATTCCGCTGTGTGGCGAAACGTGGTAATGCCAGCCGCCAGCAGGGCGGCGGCAAGGTTGGCCCCCTCGGGCAGGCGCAAATCCTGTCCCTGAAAGGTGACCGCAACAAGCGAGCGGCCCTCGCCAAGATCCTCAAACGGCAAAGCGTTGTTCACTGAACACCTCCAGATCAGGGGCCTTATCGGTCCCCTCAAGCCACTCGGGCAGGATCGTCGCATGGGCGGCGGCAAGGGTGATGCCGCTGTGACAAGTCACAAGATAGGCGCCCGGCATCGTGTCACTTTGCTGATAGATCGGCAGGCCATCGGGCGACAGCACCCGAAGCGCGCCCCAGCTTCGCACCAGTTGCGCGCGCGCAAGGGCCGGAAAGGCGGCAATCGCCTTGGCGGCAAGGCCCGACAGGCCCGGCTGTGTCACCCGGTCATCAAGGCCGACCTCTTCATTGGTGGCGCCGATCTGAATGCCGCCCTCATCGACCTGACGCGCGATCAGCGAGGGGCGGTTAATCATCTTCGGCAGTTTTTCGGTGATCAGAACCTGACCGCGCTGCGCCCGGATCGGCGCGATGAACCCAAGCCTCGGGCCAAGCGTCATCGCCCCAAGCCCAGCGGAAAGGATCATCTTGGTCGATCTCACCACCGTCCCGTCGGCGCAGGTCACGGTGAACAAAGCGGCGTTGGTCACATCAGTAACCATCCTGCCGGTCAGAACCCGGCCGCCGCGCCGCCGCACATCATCGGCAAGCGCCCTCAACAGGCGAAGCGGATTTGCATGGCCGTCCTGATGGTGAAGGATCGCCCCGACAACCTTGGGGCCAATGCCAGGCTCTTCCTTGTGCAGGGCATTTTGGCCGAGAACCTCGTAGGGGTAATCCCCGCCCAACCGGGCCTTGAGGCCTTCATAATCCTTGACCCGCGCCGCTAGGCTCTCTTCTGAAAAGTGAAGGTCGTAGCCGCCGTTCTGCTCCAACCCCACATCGCGCCCCGTCGCATCCCCAAGCCGGTCGGCAAAGCCGCGCCAGGCAGCGGCAGAGGTCTGTGACCACCTGGCATATCGCGGTTGCGCCATGCCCTTGGATTGCACCCAGACAAGGCCGAAATTGCCCCGGCTGGCGCGGAACGATCCGTCCTCGCCATCCAGAACGATAACGCGGCGTCCCTTGTTCAAAAGGCCCCAGGCTATGGACAGGCCGACAACACCGCCACCGATGATCGTGTAATCCGCCTCCATGTCGTGTCCTTATGCCAAGGGGTGAGGTCCGGGGGGATGCCCCCGGCCTGATAGGTTTAACTGTCACGAACCGGGTTGGAAACCAGCCTTGTTTGCAGATTTGATCAAGGATGCCCTGCCCCACCCGACCTCGACATCTTCAAGTGCGACCGGCCAGACCCCGGCCCATCGCCCGCGACCGGTGATCGCGGCGGCGTTTGGCGCGTATCTGGCGGGTCACGTCACCACCCTTCAGGGCGACATGCAGGCCGGGCTTGGCGCTATTTCTGAAACAGGCGGGTCGCGTTGAACAACGCGTCAAGCCGCTCGTACCGTTCGCGCGTGGCGGGCCAGCGCTCTTCCTGCGCGGCGGCAATCAGCGCCTCGAGAAGCATCATCGTCGAGACATTCGAATCCCATGCCGAAGGGATTTCGACCCAGCAATTGAAGGTATGCCGCGCCAGATCGGCAATCGGGCTGACCCATTGGTCAGTGATCAGAACCACCCGGACCCCCCGCGCCGTGGCAAGCTCTGCCAGTCGCAAAAGATTGGTTTCGTAGCGCCGTATGTCGAACATCAAAAGCGTGTCGCCCTCGGTCATGTCCAACAGGTAATGCGGCCAGGTCGCCGACGAGGCGGTCATATGGGTGACGCGTTCACGCACCGCCTGAAAGTGGGTGAAGGCATAATCGGCAAGCGCCCGTGTGATGCGCCCGCCCACCACGTAAAGCCGCCCCGATGTATCCGCGAGATCGCGCGCCGCCTGATCGAAACCATCGCTGTCGATATTTGCGAAGGTCTGTTCAAGGTTCTGGGTCACGGCCTGGGCAAAGCGGTTGAGGTGATGCGTCGCCGGTGCCTCGCTGGCCCAGTTGGCACGGCGTTGCGTGGGGCCAGAGACCTTGGCCTCTAGTTCTTTCAACAGGGCCTGATGGAACTGGGGATAGCCCTTGAAGCCAAGCTTTTGCACCATCCGCGCCACCGTCGGCGTCGAGACCCCGGCATTCGCCGCCACGATGGTGATCGAGGCCAGCCCCGCCGCCGGATAGCTGTCAAGCAGGGCCTGCGCGAACTTGCGCTCGGATTGGGTAAGCACGCCATAATGGTCGCGGATCAACTCGCGGACCGTCGCCGTGGGCTGGATTGGTGTCGTGGTCACATCACAAGTCCTGTTCTGGGTGCTGCCAATTTGGGCAGGCTGTTCACCATAGCCCGGCGCGACAGGACAATCACCCTGTCCGCCCTGAAAACATATTGACATAAATATTCTCGCATGGAAACATCTTTACAAATGCCGACGGGGGACAAATGCAAGGCAATCCGAACAGGGACGAGTCTGACACCGTAGAGGTGATCAACCCGACGGGCCGCGGCGCGGCCCTGATCCTGTGCGAGCATGCCTCGAACCACATTCCGGCACGCTATGACGGTCTTGGGCTGAAAGAAGGTGACCGGCAAAGCCACGCGGCCTGGGATCCCGGCGCGCGCGCGGTGGCGCTTGCCCTGTCGCGCGCCCTTGATGCGCCGATGATCGCCTCGAAGGTGTCGCGGCTGGTTTACGACTGCAACCGCCCGCCCGAGGCGCCAAGCGCGATGCCGGAACGCTCTGAGTATATCGAGGTTCCGGGCAATCGCGACCTGAGCGAGACCGCCCGCGCCGAACGTGTGCGCGCCGTCTATGCCCCGTTCTGCGATGCCGTCAGCACTCTGATTGCCGCGCGCAAGGCGGAGAACCTTGGCACCCATCTGATCACCATCCACAGCTTTACACCGCTGTATTACGGCCAGCCGCGCGATTGCGAGATCGGCATCCTGCACGACAGCGACAACCGCCTTGCCGATGCGATCCTGGACGAAGCGCACCGGCTGCCCGACCGTGTGATCCGCCGCAATGATCCTTACGGGCCAGAGGATGGCGTGACCCATTCGCTTAAACTGCACGGGATTGCCCATGGTCTGCCGAACGTGATGATCGAGGTGCGCAACGATCTTCTGGTCGGTGCAGAGGCGCAGGCCGCGATGACCGACGAGCTCCTGATGCTGCTGCACCCGGCGATGGCAAAGCTTGACCAGACGAGCCCCGGAGGGACGCATGCCTAAACCGATCCTCGCCTATATCCGCGCAATTGACGCGATGAACTATTACATCGGGCGCTTCGCGATGTACCTGATCTTTGCGCTGATCGGCGTGTTGCTCTGGTCGAGCTTTTCCAAGGCCTTCCTCACCCCCTCGCACTGGACGCTTGAAACCGCCCAATTCGTGATGGTCGCCTATTACGTGCTTGGCGGGCCCTATTCGATCCAGCTTGGGTCGAACGTGCGGATGGATCTGTTCTATGGCGGCTGGTCGGTGCGTCAACGGGCATGGTTTGATGCCTTCACCGTGCTGTTCCTGCTATTTTATCTCGCCATTCTCTTATATGGCGCCATAGGCTCGACCGCCTATTCGCTAGGCTATTTCGGCACCGAACCCTTCAGCTTTTTCTGGGATCTCCTGGTCACCTTCGTCACCGAAGGACCAAGCGGCGCATCAGAGAAAATGGGCTTCATGGAGCGAAGCCCGACCGCATGGCGCCCCTATCTCTGGCCGGTCAAGATCATCCTGTGCATTGGAGTTTTCCTGATGCTGCTGCAATCCCTTGCCGAGTTCTTTCGCGATATCGGCCGAATCCGCGAAGAGGCCTCTGATGTCCTATGAAATGATCGCCATTCTGATGTTCAGCTCGATGATGCTGATGCTTCTGACCGGGCAACGGGTGTTTGGCGCCATTGGCTTTGTCGGGGCCTTTGCCGGGCTGATGCTCTGGGGCACGGGCGGTGCCGACATGCCGTTTTCCGCCGCCATGAAGCTTATGAAATGGTATCCGCTCCTGACCCTGCCGATGTTCATCTTCATGGGCTACGTGCTGTCAGAATCCAAGATTGCCGACGACCTTTACAAGATGTTTCACGTCTGGATGGGCCCTGTGCGCGGCGGCCTGGCGATCGGCACGATCGGGCTGATGGTGCTGATTTCGGCGATGAACGGGCTGTCGGTGGCCGGCATGGCAATCGGGGCCACCATCGCTTTGCCCGAACTTTTGAAACGCGGCTATAACAAGATCATGGTGACCGGCGTCATTCAGGCCGGATCAAGTCTGGGCATCCTTGTGCCGCCGTCTGTCGTTCTCGTGCTCTATGCCATGATCGCCCGCCAGCCGGTTGGTCAGCTTTGGCTCGCGGGGGTCATTCCGGGGTTGATGATGGCGGTGATGTTCATCATCTACATCTATGTGCGCTGCCGGATGCAGCCCGAGCTTGGCCCGGTCCTTCCGCCCGAGGAACGCAATGTCCCGATGGCAGAAAAGTTGCGCCTGCTGCGCGCGGGGCTTTTGCCGCTGGTCATTTTTGCGGTGATGATGGTGCCCTTCGTCAAAGGCTATACCTCGCTTGTCGAAAGCTCGGCGATTGGCGCGATGGCCGCCTTTGTGGCGGCAATCCTCAAGGGGCGGATGACACGGGAGGTGTTTGAAACCTCGGTACGCCAGACACTGGCAATTTCCTGCATGTTCATGTGGATCATCCTCGCCGCCCTTGGCTTTGGCGCGATCTTTGATGGGCTTGGCGCGGTCAAGGCGATTGATCACCTCTTTACGGATCAGCTCGGTCTTGGCCCCTGGGCGATCCTGATCCTGATGCAGCTTAGCTTTATCCTTATGGGCACGTTCCTTGACGACACCGCGATGCTTGTGATCGTGGCGCCGCTTTACGTGCCGCTGGTGGGCAACATGGGGTTCGACCTGGTGTGGTATGGTGTGCTCTACACGATCACCTGCCAGATCGCCTATATGACGCCGCCATTCGGCTATAACCTGTTCCTGATGCGCGCAATGGCGCCGCCGGAAATCTCGATCCGCGACATCTATCGCTCGATCGTCCCCTTCGTGCTTGTCATGAGTTTTGCGCTGGCGGTGGTGATGGTCTTCCCGCAGGTCGCGCTCTGGCTGCCCGATTACGTTTACGGAAAATAACCCAAAGAACTCCGCCAACGGAGCATGACTCAAACCAACCAAGGAGAGATCAATGACCACCACCAGACGTTCATTCCTTCGCGCCGCAACATTGGGCGGCGCCGCAACATTGGCCAGCCCGGCCATTGTCCACGCTCAGGCCCCGATCAAATGGCGGTTCCAGACCTATGCCGGTGCTGCCTTGGGCGAATTCGTGACCAAGCCGGTCGTCGATTACATCAACAAGGCCGCCAATGGCGAAATGGAGATCGAACTTTATTACGCCGATCAGATCGTCCCCACCGGCGAGCTTTTCCAGGCGCTTCAGCGCGGCACCATCGACGCGGTTCACTCGGACGACGATTCCATGGCCTCGCCGACGCCGCTTCAGGTATTCGGCGGCTACTTCCCGCTGGCCACCAAGCACGCGCTCGACGTACCGGTGCTGTTCCAGCAATACGGCCTGGCCGATATCTGGCGCTCTGAATATGAAAAAGTCGGCGTGACATGGCTTTCGGCGGCGGGTCAGGATCCCTGTAACTTCAACACCAAGAAAGAGGTCACATCGCTGGCCGATCTTGATGGGCTGAAGCTTTATACCTTCCCCACCGCCGGGCGGTTCCTGTCGCAATTCGGCGTCGTGCCGGTCTCGATCCCCTACGAGGATGCCGAAGTGGCCGTGCAGACCGGCGAGCTTGACGGCATGGCGTGGTCGGGCATCACCGAGGATTACACCGTCGGCTGGGCCAATGTGACGGACTACTTCCTGACCAACAACATCTCGGGTGCATGGATCGGGTCGTTCTATGTGAACCAGAAGATGTGGGCCGACCTGCCCGAGCATCTCAAGGCCGTCGTGATGGCCGGGATCGAGGCCAGCCACACCTATCGCAACCAGTGGTACTGGGGCGGTGAGGCGCGCCTGCGCTCGACCGGAGATCAGCTCAAGCTGCGCTCGATCCCGCAGGAAGAATGGAAGGTCGTCGAGGAAGCGGCCGTGAAGTTCTGGGATGAAATCGCCGAAGAGGGCGAAATCCACGCGAAAATCGTCCAGATCTTCCGCGATTATAACGAAGTGACAAGCAAGGCTGGCCCGCCCTATACATTCGGCTAAGCCCTTTGCCCCGGCATGACAGGCGTGCCGGGGCACCCCCATGATGACGCCACCAAACACACAGGAAGTTCCCCATGCCAGGCCCGCTGAGTTTCGAAACCCTAAAATCCCAAGTTGCCGCCGGTGAGGTCGATACCGTTCTGGCCTGCCTTGTGGACATGCAGGGCCGTCTAATGGGCAAGCGGTTTCACGCGGGCCATTTCATCGCAAGCGCCTGGGAAGAAACCCATTGCTGCAACTACCTTCTGGCCACCGACCTTGAGATGAGCACGCCCGAGGGCTTTGCCTCGACCAGCTGGGAAAAGGGCTATGGCGATTACGTGATGAAACCGGACCTGAGCACCCTGCGCCCGATGCCCTGGCTTGAGGGCACGGTGATGGTGCTTTGCGACGTGCTGGATCATCACACCCACGAGGATGTGCCGCATTCCCCGCGCGCCATGCTCAAGAAACAGCTCAAGCGGCTTGAGGCCCTTGGCTTTGACGCGATGATGGCGACCGAACTGGAATTTTTCCTGTTCGAGCAGAGCTTTGAAGAGCTGCGCAAATCCGGCTATCGCAATCTTGTGCCGATCTCGGGCTATAACGAGGATTACAACATCTTCCAGACCACCAAGGAAGAACACGTGATGCGCCCGGTACGCAATCATCTGTGGAATGCGGGCCTGCCGATCGAAAACTCCAAGGGCGAGGCCGAGGCCGGTCAGGAAGAGCTTAACATCAAATACGCTCCCGCCCTCGATACCGCCGATTACCACACCATCGCCAAACACGCGATCAAGGAAATCGCCTGGCAGCAGGGCCATGCCGCCAGCTTTCTGCCGAAATGGGATCATGCGCGCGTCGGCTCTTCCAGCCATGTGCACCAATCGCTCTGGAAGGATGGCAAACCCGCGTTCTATGACGCGGATGACAGCCTTGGCATGAGCCAGCTGATGAAACACTACATGGCTGGCTTGCTGAAATACGCACCCGATTACACCTATTTCCTGGCGCCCTATATCAACAGCTACAAGCGCTTTCAAAAGGGCACCTTTGCACCCACGCGCACGATCTGGTCAGTGGACAACCGCACCGCCGGTTTCCGCCTCTGTGGCGAAGGCAGCAAGGCGGTGCGCGTCGAATGCCGGGTCGGCGGCTCTGACCTGAACCCATACCTTGCCATGGCCGTGCAACTGGCTGCGGGCATCAAGGGCATCGAAGATGCGCTTGAGCTTGCCCCGCCCACCGTTGGCGACGCCTATGCAGGCGAAACCGGGCTTATTCCACAGACGCTGCGCGATGCCTATGTGACGCTCAAGGGCTCTGCCATGCTGCGCGCGGCGTTCGGCGAGGATGTGATCGACCATTATGCCCGCGCTGCCGAGGTCGAGATCGAGGATTTCGACCGCGTTGTGACCGACTACGAGGTGGCGCGCGGGTTCGAGCGGGCGTAACAGCCGCGCCGTTGGATTTGAGTATTTTTGCCAAGAAGAAGCAGGGCGAGCACGCTTGCCCGTCACCAAGGATGCGATCATGCAGACATTGAAATGTATCTCACCCATCGACGGATCGGTTTTTGCCGAGCGCCCCGTGCTGTCGCTGGAAGCGGCGCAAGCGGCGGCGGGTCGGGCGCGAACGGCGCAGGCCGACTGGGCCGCACGGCCCTTGCAGGAGCGGGTCGACCTTGTCATGGCAGGCGTGGCCGCCGTGGGCGAGATGAACGATGAAATCGTCCCAGAGCTTGCGCATATGATGGGACGCCCGGTGCGCTATGGCGGCGAGTTTGGCGGGTTCAACGAGCGCGCCAGCCACATGGCTGCCATAGCCAAGGACGCGCTGGCCGATATCGCGGTGGGCGAGGATGCCACGTTTCTGCGCTATATCAAGCGGGTGCCGCATGGCGTGGTGTTTGTCGTGGCGCCGTGGAATTACCCCTATATGACCGCGATCAACACCGTCGCCCCCGCGCTGATCGCGGGCAATACGGTGATGTTGAAACATGCCACGCAAACGCTTTTGGTAGGCGAGCGGATGGCGCGTGCCTTTCACGACGCAGGTGTGCCGCAGGATGTCTTTCAGAACGTGTTTCTCGATCATGACACCACATCCGCCCTGATCGCCGGGCGCGCCTTTGATTTCGTCAACTTCACCGGCTCGGTCGGGGGCGGGCGCGCGATGGAGCGCGCAGCGGCGGGCACCTTTACAGGCCTCGGGCTGGAGCTTGGCGGCAAGGACCCCGGCTATGTCATGGAGGACGCCGATCTTGATGCCGCCGTCGATACGCTGATTGACGGGGCGATGTTCAATTCCGGTCAGTGCTGTTGCGGGATCGAGCGGATTTATGTCCATGAGAGCCTGTACGACGCCTTCGTGGAAATGGCCGTCGCGATTGTCCAGGGCTATACCCTTGGCGACCCGATGCAGCCCGAAACCACAATCGGCCCGATGGCCAATGTGCGGTTTGCCAATGAGGTACGCGGCCAGATCGCGGAAGCGTTGGACATGGGGGCTGTGGCACATATAGCCACCATGCCGGGCGATGACGGCGGCGCCTATCTTACGCCGCAGATTCTGACCAACGTGAGCCATGAAATGCGGGTGATGCGCGACGAAAGCTTTGGCCCGGTCGTGGGCATCATGCCGGTCAGGGATGACGCCGAGGCCATCGCCCTTATGAACGATAGCGAATTCGGCCTGACCGCCAGCCTCTGGACCGCCGATGTGGCGCGCGCCCAAAGGGTGGGTGATGAGATCGAGACCGGTACCGTTTTCCTCAATCGCGCCGATTACCTTGATCCGGGCCTGTGCTGGACCGGCTGCAAGAACACCGGGCGCGGCGGTGGCCTTTCGGTCATCGGCTATCACAATCTGACACGTCCCAAATCCTACCATCTCAAGAAGGTGACACAATGAGCCTGACAGGAAACTGGTCCTACCCGACCGCAATCAAATTCGGCGCAGGCCGGATCAAGGAAC
>NZ_CAJXIP010000095.1 GCF_913054395.1 uncultured Roseovarius sp. | reverse complement strand
GGATTGGTGCCGATCACCCGGCTCTTGCCCCCCGGCGGCGCCACGATGGGCGAGGCATTGGTCATCCCCAGCCCGACAAGCCCGCGCTTGGCGATCTTCTCGGTGAAGAACCCAAGGCTCGTGCAGGTATGCGCATGCCCAACCGCAAGACTTGCCACACCACAGCTGCGCGCCGCCTCGACGGCCCGGTCAAGCGCGCGGGAAAATGCGGGCTGGGCAAAGCCGAACTTTGCATCAACCACCACCGCACCGGGCCTGGGCTGGCTCACAACCGGCTCGACATCCCCCCTGACGCGCCCGGTTTTCAACTGCTGGCAATAGCTTTCAAGGTAATAGAGACCGCAAATCCGGTTGCCGACGCTTTCCGCCTTGCGCACAGCATAAGCCACCTCGCCCGCAATCCATTCGGCCGCGCCATGGCGCATCAGCGCCGCTTTGCTTTGTGCGTCGATCTCGTCCAGTGATACCTTTGCCATGCGGTCTCCGTTCTATTTGCGTGCAATGTTTCCACAATGCACAGGCAGGTCCATTTAATTTCGCCCAAGAGGATCACGCAGGGTGGGTGAAACCGACACCCGTTCGCTCACCCCTCTTCAACCAGACGCCCCTGATCAAGGCGCAAGACCCGGTCCATTTTCGCCGCCAACTCAAGGTTATGCGTGGCAATCAGCGCCGCGAGGCCAGTGTCGCGCACCAGCCCCTCAAGTGCCGCAAACACCTGATCCGCCGTGCCGGGATCGAGATTGCCGGTCGGCTCATCGGCCAAAAGAACGCTGGGGCTGTTGGCCAGTGCCCGACAGAACGCCACCCGCTGTTGCTCGCCGCCCGACATCGCCGAAGGGCGGTGCCCGGCGCGCGCACCAACTCCGACCTGATCCAAAAGAACGCGGGCGCGGGCCTCGGCGGTCCTGCGCGCCACGCCATCCGCAAGCTGCGGCAAAACGATATTTTCAAGCGCGGTGAACTCGGGCAGCAGGTGATGGAACTGATAGACAAACCCCACCTCCTGACGGCGCAGCGCCGTGCGCCGCCGATCGCTCAGCCCGGTCATATCCTCGCCCGCGATATCCACACGCCCCGCATCGGCGGTGTCCAATAGCCCGGCAATATGCAACAGAGTCGATTTCCCGGCGCCCGACGGCGCCACAAGCGCCACCATCTCGCCGCGTGCCAGCGCCAGATCGGCCCCCGCCAGTACCCGCACCTCGCCGGTCTGCCCCTTGTTATAGGTCTTTTCGACGCCATTCAGGCGCAGCATCACCTCACTCATAGCGCAGCGCCTCCACCGGGTTCATCCGCGCCGCGCGCCGCGCCGGAAAGATCGTCACCACGAAGGACAGCCCAAGCGACAGCGACACCGCCGACATCACGTCACCAAACTGCAACTTGGCCGGCAAATGGTAAATCCCGCGGATCGACGGATCCCAGACCTGCCCGCCCATCAGCACATTCACGAAACTGAAAATCGGGTCGATATAGAGTGCAAAAAGACAGCCCAGAACCACCCCCATCGCCGTGCCGATCAACCCGGTAAACGCCCCGCAGATGAAAAACACCCGCAGGACCGATCCTTCGGTCAGGCCCATCGTGCGCAAGATCCCGATATCGCGGCCCTTGTTCTTGACCAGCATGATTAAGCCGCTGGTGATGTTCATCGCCGCAATCAGCACAAGAATCGACAGGATGATGAACATCACGTTGTCCTCGACCTCCAGCGCGCGCAGGAACGAGCCGCTGGCATCCTGCCAGGTCCAAACCAACGCCCGTTCGCCCGCCGCGCGCAACAGCGGCAGGGCAAGCGTATCCACAGCCTCGGGCTCGCTCACCATCACCTCAAGTTCATCGGCGCGCCCCTCGCGGTTGAAAAAGCTCTGCGCCTCGTCAAACGGCAAATAGACCCGCACCCGGTCGATGTCATAGCGCCCGGCAGAGAAGATATAGGTCACGTCATAGGCATTGATCCGCGGGCTGGTGCCGAAGGCGGTCTTGACGCCATTGGGCGAGATAAGCTTGATCCGGTCGCCAAGTCCGACGCCAAGCTCCTGCGCCACGCCAGACCCAATGGCGATGCCCTGCGCAAAATTTGCGATATCGCCCCGGCTGGTCTCGGGATCGGCGACGCGCGGAATGCTGCGCAGGTCATCCGGCGCGATCCCGAACACCTGCACCCCGGCGTTTCTTTCGCGGGCATTGGCCATCACCTGCCCCTTGATAAGCGGCGCGGCGCGGATCACCCCCGGCACCCGGCGCACACGCTCGGCCATCGCCTCGTAATCCTGCAAGGTACGGTCGATCCGCCCGCTCTGCGCATCGACCTCGCCGGAGTTGTAGACCGTCACATGCGCGTTCGCACCAAGGATCGTGTCGACAAATTCCGCCCGAAACCCGGATCGCACCGCCAGCGTCGCGATAAGCGCAAACACCGCCAGGGTGATGCCGACAAGGCTGATCCAAGTCATCACGCTGACACCGCCCTCGGCCCGCTTGGCACGCAGATAGCGCCAGGCGATCATCCATTCAAACGGGGCAAAGGGGGCGGGCGTTCTGGCCATTCTGACACCTTGGTAAACCTGCGCGGACAGTGCGTTTTGTACCCGCTCGCGTCAAGGCCAAGCCCCGCCAAACCCGGCAAGGCTTTGCCCGTTTACGCGCCGCTATGCGTCACTGCCCTGCGCGCGCAGCCAATCACAGACCTCGCCCGCATTGGCCTCGGGCAAAAAGACCGGGTAAAAATGGCGTTCGATCACACCGTTGCGCACAATCAAGGTCAGACGGCGCAGCAATGTCTCGCCCGCCACCTCCATGCGCGGCAGGTTAAGCGCATTGGCAAGCCGCAACCCCGCATCCGACACAAGCGCGAACGGCAAATGCATCCGCGCCACCGCCTCGCGCTGCCAGTCGGTGTCTTGTGTTGACAGGCCGAACACATGATCCACGCCAAGTGCGCGTAAATCGGCGTGGTGATCACGAAACGCACAGCTTTGCGGCGTACAGCCCTTGGCGCCCGGGATCATGTGCCAATCCGCCGGGGCCGGCACATCCGGACGCCCGGTCTTGGGATAGGCATAGATCACCACAAGCCCCGTAAGGGCCGCAAAATCAACCTCTTGCCCGTCTGTGGCGGGCAAGGTCAGCAACGGCATCGCCATCCCGGTCAGATGATCGGCGCCGCCGTCATCCACCGGCATTGGCAAATCGGCTTCGCTCACAGGCTCGGCCGCAGCACATGCCCCGCGTAGATTTGCGCCAGCTTTGCGATCGCCTGTTCGGGCGGCAGCTCTTCGCTTTCGCCGGTGCGGCGGCTGGTCAGTTCGACCACACCGTTCTTAAGGCCGCGCGGCCCCACCGTGATCCGCCAGGGCAGGCCGATCAGGTCCATCGTCGCAAATTTGCCGCCTGCCCGCTCGTCCCGGTCGTCATAAAGCGGCTCAAGGCCAATCGCGTTGAGCGAGGCATAGATCGCCTCACAGGCGGCGTCGGCCTCGGCATCGCCCTGCTTGAGGTTCACGATACCCGCGTGATAGGGCGTCACGCCCTCGGGCCAGATGATGCCCTTGTCGTCATGGCTCGCCTCGATGATCGCGCCGACAAGACGGCTTACGCCGATGCCATGGCTGCCCATATGAACCGGCACGGACTTGCCATCAGGGCCTTGTACGGTTGCGCCCATCGGCTCTGAATACTTGGTGCCAAAGTAAAAGATCTGGCCCACTTCGATGCCACGGCTGGTCTTGCGGCGCTCTTCGGGAATGGCGTTAAAGGCCGCCTCGTCGTGGGTCTCGTCGGTGCGCGCATAGGGCGTGGTCCATTCCTTGACGATCTCCGCGCACTCGTCCCAGTTATTATAATTCACGTCGCGCCCGCCAAGGCGCAAATCGGTGATTGCGCTGTCATAAAACACTTCGGACTCGCCGGTATCGGCCAGCACCAGGAATTCATGCGTGTCATCACCGCCGATCGGACCGCTATCGGCGCGCATCGGGATCGCCTGAAGGCCCATCCGCTCGTAGGTGCGCAGATAGCTGACCATGTGCCGGTTATAGGCGTGAAGCGCGTCCTCTTTGGTCAGGTCAAAGTTATAGCCGTCCTTCATGAAAAACTCGCGGCCACGCATCACGCCAAAACGCGGACGCACCTCGTCGCGGAACTTCCACTGGATATGATAGAGCGTCAGCGGCAGGTCCTTGTAGCTGCCGACATGGCTGCGGAAGATATCGGTGATCAGCTCTTCATTTGTCGGCCCGTAAAGCATGTCGCGGCCATGCCGGTCAGTGATCCGGAGCATTTCAGCGCCGTAATCGTCATAACGACCGCTTTCGCGCCAAAGATCGGCCGATTGCAGCGTCGGCATCAGCATCGGGATATGGCCCGCACGCACCTGTTCCTCGTGCACGATATTCTCAAGCTTGCGCAGGATCTTGAAGCCAAGCGGCAGCCAGGAATAAATCCCGGCCGTCGCCTGTTTGATCATCCCTGCCCGCAACATCAGGCGGTGCGAGGCAATCTGTGCCTCAGAAGGGGTTTCCTTGAGCACGGGCAGAAAATAACGGGACAGGCGCATGTTGGACCTCTGGCAAAGGATATTTGCCCCCGTTTATGGCTTTGCGGCGGTCCAGACAAGGGAGGATCACGCTTTCGCCCGCCGCCCCCTTGAAACCGCGGACTGCATGGGCAATGTGAAGGGGCGAAAGAGCAAAAGGCGCATCAGATGGCATTGCCGGTCAAGGAACAGCTTAAATACTGGGGGATCGCGGCGGCGGCCTTTCTTGTGACGCTGTGGTTTCTGGGCGATGTGATCCTGCCCTTCGTGATCGGCGGGGCAATTGCCTATTTCCTCGATCCGGTGGCAGACCGGCTGGAGGGGATGGGCCTAAGCCGGGCGGCATCGGCGGTCGTCATCTCGTTGGCGGCGCTTTTGATCTTCGTGATCATGGCACTTCTGGTGATCCCCTTGCTGGTGGAACAGGCGGTTGCGCTCTTCAATATCGCGCCGCAACTGGCGCGTGACCTTCAGGGGTTCCTGTCCGATCACTTCCCGTCGATTTTCCAACCTGAATCCACCCTGCACAAAACCCTCTTGTCGCTTGGCGAAACCATCCGAGAGCGCGGCGGCCAGGTACTTCAGACCCTGCTGAATTCCGCGGCCTCGCTGATTGATCTGGTACTTCTGATTGTGATCGTTCCGGTGGTGGCCTTCTATCTGCTTTACGACTGGGATCACCTTATCGCCAAGATCGACGGGCTGTTGCCGCGCGACCACGCGCCGGTGATCCGCGACCTTGCCAGCCAGATCGACCGCACGCTCGCCAGCTTTATTCGCGGCATGGGCACGGTCTGTCTTGTGCTGGGCACATTTTACGCCATCGCGCTGATGCTTGTGGGACTGCAATTCGGGCTTGTCGTGGGGGCGTTTGCCGGTCTGATCACCTTCATTCCCTATGTCGGCTCGATCGTCGGCGGTGTTCTGGCCGTCGGGCTGGCGCTGTTCCAGTTCTGGGGGGACTGGCTTAGTATCGGGCTGGTCGCGGCGATTTTTGTCTCGGGTCAGGTGATCGAAGGCAATGTCCTGACGCCCAAGCTGGTCGGCTCTTCGGTCGGCCTGCATCCGGTCTGGCTTATTTTTGCGCTGTCGGCCTTTGGCACGCTGTTCGGCTTTGTCGGCATGCTGGTCGCGGTTCCGGTCGCCGCCTCACTTGGGGTGATCACCCGATTTGGCACCGAACAATACAAGGACAGCCGTCTTTATCGCGGGCTGGACGGGCAGGATAAAGGCTGATGGCTGAGCAGCTAAGCTTTGATCTGCCCGTGCGCGCCGCTCTCGGGCGCGATGATTTCTTTGTCGCCCCGGCCAATGCGCAGGCCGTGGCGATGATCGAGGACTGGCAGGGATGGCCGTCTCGCAAACTGGTGCTTGCAGGGCCTCCGGGGGCCGGCAAGACGCATCTTGCGCATGTCTGGGCCGCCCTGAGCGGCGCCACGATCATCGACGCGGCTGACCTTGCAGGGGCCGATATCGCAGGGCTCGCCACCGGCCCGGTGGTGGTCGAGGATGCCGATCGGATCGCGGGCAGCCCCCCCGGCGAAGAGGCGCTTTTCCATCTGCACAACCTGACCCTCGCCGAGGGGCATTCCCTGTTGCTCACGGCGCAGAGCGCGCCGAACTTCTGGCCCCTCGCCCTGCCCGATCTGGCAAGCCGGATGCAGGCCACGACGCTGGCAAATCTGCGCGCACCGGATGATACGCTTCTGGCGGCCCTGTTGATGAAGCTCTTTGCCGACAGGCAATTGTCCCCCAGCCCCGAGGCCCTGCCGTATCTTGCACGCCGCATGGACCGTTCGTTCGATGCGGCCCGTCGGCTTGTGGCGAACCTTGATGAAACCGCGCTTTCGCAGGGGCGCCCGATCACCCGCGCGATGGCCGCAAAGGTGCTGGACAATATGTCCGAATAACGCCACCCTGCGTCACCTTTCCGTTACACAGCAACGCCATAAGGCCGCCATGACAAACGCTGATTTTCTCAAATCCCCGATGCCCGACCCGGTTGATTTCCCGGACCTCGATATCACTGGACCGGGGCGGTTTTACAACCGCGAGCTAAGCTGGCTCGGCTTTAACTGGCGCGTTCTGGAAGAGGCCAAAAACCAGCGCGTTCCTCTGCTTGAACGCCTGCGGTTCCTGTCGATTTCGGCCACCAATCTGGACGAGTTCTACAATGTCCGCGTGGCAGGCCTTCGCGAATTGGCGCAGGCGGGCAACGTGACCCCTGCCGCCGACGGGCTTACCCCCGCCGAACAGCTTGTGCTGATCAACGAAGACGCCCGCAAACTGTTGGATGCGCAGCAGGACACCTATGAAACCCTGCGCCGGGAGATGGAAAGCGAAGACATCTCGATCCTCGACAACGCAAGCCTGACGGAGGACGACAAGGCGTTTCTGGACGATATCTTCCTGCACAGGGTGTTCCCGGTCCTGTCGCCTCTGGCCATCGACCCGGCGCACCCCTTTCCCTTCATCCCGAACCTTGGCTATTCCCTCGCCCTCCAGATGGAGCGGAAATCAGACAAGCGCCCGCTACAGGCGCTGTTGCCGATTCCGCAGCAGATTGACCGCTTTGTCACCCTGCCCGCCCCCGAGGGCACGTTTCGCGTGCTGCCGCTTGAAGAGTTGCTGCTACTGCATCTGCACAGCCTTTTTCCGGGCTACAGATACAAGGGTCATTGCGCATTTCGTGTGCTGCGCGACAGCGATCTCGAAGTCGAGGAAGAGGCCGAAGACCTTGTGCGCGAGTTCGAGGTCGCCCTGAAACGGCGCCGTCGCGGCGAGGTGGTGCGCCTCAAGATTTCGGCCGATGCGCCCGCTGCGCTGCGCGAAGTGATCATGGAAGAATTGCACGTCACCCCCGAAGAGGTGGTCGAGGTGAATGGCATGATCGGGCTGGCCGACCTCAAGGAACTTGTGCTTGAGGCGCGCGCCGATCTGTTGTGGCCGCCCTTTGCGCCGCGCGTGCCCGAACGGGTGCAGGACCACGACGGCGACATGTTTGCCGCGATCCGCCAGAAGGACATGCTGCTGCATCACCCCTATGAGACTTTCGACATGGTGGTGCGGTTTCTGGCCCAGGCGGCGCGCGACCCGGATGTGGTGGCGATCAAGCAGACGCTCTATCGCACCTCGCGCAACTCGCCCATCGTCGAGGCGCTCTGCGAGGCCGCCGAGGATGGCAAGTCGGTCACCGCGCTGGTTGAGCTGAAGGCGCGGTTCGACGAGGCCGCCAACATCCGCCAGTCGCGCCGCCTTGAACGTGCGGGCGCGCATGTGGTGTACGGTTTTCTCGACCTCAAGACCCACGCCAAGATCTCGATCGTGGTGCGCCGCGAAGGCGAAAACCTTGTGACCTACACCCATTTCGGCACCGGAAATTATCACCCGATCACCGCCAAGATCTATACCGACCTGTCGTTCTTCACCTGCGATGTCACCCTTGGGCGCGATGCCACCAAGGTGTTCAACTATCTCTCGGGCTATGCCCAGCCCGACAGCCTTGAAAATCTTGCGATCTCACCGATCACCCTAAAACCCCGCCTGCTCGAGATGATCGCCGCCGAGGCCGGTCATGTTGCCCAGGGCAAGCCGGGCGCGATCTGGGCCAAGATGAACGCCCTGATCGACCCCGACGTGATCGACGCGCTTTACGCCGCCTCGCAGGCGGGCGTGCAGATCGACCTGGTGGTCCGCGGCATCTGTGGCTTGCGCCCCGGCATCAAGGGGCTGTCGGAAAACATCCGCGTCAAGTCGATCATCGGGCGGTTCCTGGAACATTCCCGCATCGTCTGTTTCGGCAATGGCCACGGCCTGCCATCGAAAAAGGCGCGGGTCTTCATAAGTTCGGCCGACTGGATGGGGCGCAACCTCGTGCGCCGGGTCGAAACCCTGGTCGAGATCGAAAACCCCACCGTCAAGGCCCAGATCGTCAGCCAGGTGATGGCCGCCAATATGGCCGATGTCGCGCAAAGCTGGGTCATGGCCGCCGATGGAAGCTTTGCCCGCACCGTCAAACCGGAAGGCGAATTTGCCTTTAACTGCCACCGCTTCTTCATGGAAAACCCCTCGCTTTCGGGGCGCGGGTCCGCCGGGGCATCGGATGTGCCCAAACTTACCCATACGGACGATTGACCAGGATGCCCCCCATGCCGCATAGAGAGTATACACCGCAACGGGGTGAACATGGACGGCACTAGCGATCCTGTGGAACTTGACGGCGGCCCGTTTGGCCGCCCCCTGTTTGACAAGCCCTCTGCGCGCGCATTGGCGCGTGTCGGTGTGGTCGATGTCGGATCGAACTCTGTCCGCCTTGTGGTGTTTGACGGCGCCGCACGCAGCCCGGCCTATTTCTACAACGAGAAAATCATGTGTGCGCTTGGGGCCGGCATGGCCGATACCGGGCGGCTTAACCCGGAGGGGCGCGCGCGCGCGCTTGAGGCGCTCAAGCGGTTTCAGCTTTTGGCCGATGGCATGGGCACCGGCCCGCTTGTGACGGTCGCCACCGCTGCGGTGCGTGACGCCGAGGATGGCCCCGAATTCTGTGCCGAAGTTCTGGCCGAAACCGGCCTGAAACTCTGGGTGATCGACGGGCGCGAAGAAGCCCGGCTTTCGGCGCAGGGTGTGCTTCTGGGCTGGCCCGGCGCTTACGGACTTGTCTGCGACATCGGCGGCTCGTCAATGGAACTGGCCGAGATCGACGCAGGCACCGTCGGCGCGCGGGTCTCATCGCCGCTAGGGCCGCTGAAGCTTCGCGATATCAAAGGCGGCAAAAAGGCCCGCAAGGTGCACATCAAGGACACCCTGACCGCGATGCAGGCCGAGCTTGGCGAACAACGCAACCGGCTTTTCCTGGTCGGCGGCTCGTGGCGGGCGATTGCCAAGATCGACATGGCCCGGCGCAGCTATCCGCTGCATGTGCTGCATGAATACCGCATGACCCCGGCCGCCGTGCGCGAGACGATCAAGTACATCGCCCAAAACGATCTTGAAACCCTGCGCACGCAATCGGGGGTATCCGCGGCGCGGATCGCGCTTGTGCCACATGCCGCCGAGGTGCTGCACGAAATCCTCAAGACTTTCCGCCCGCGTGACATCGCGGTGTCAAGCTATGGCATCCGCGAGGGGCTTTTGTACGAACAGATGCCCCAGCAATTGCGCGACCGCGATCCGCTGATCGAGGCCTGCCGCTTTGCCGAGCACAAGGACGCGCGCGTTCCGGGGTTTGGCAAGGTGATCTATCACTTCATCCAGCCGCTGTTCAGAAACGCGCCGCCAGAGCGCCGACGCCTTATTCGCGCGGCATGCCTTTTGCATGACGTCAGCTGGCGCGCGCATCCCGATTACCGTGCCGAAGTCTGTTTTGACAATTCGACCCGCGCCAACCTTGGCGGGCTGAAGCATTCCGAGCGGGTCTATCTGGGACTGGCGCTTTTGCACCGCTATTCCAACAAGCGAGACAGCAGCCGCTTTACCAATCTTGACCCCCTCTTGCCCGAGCGTGACCATCAGGAGGCCGAAGTGCTTGGCAAGGCGATGCGCTTCGCCGCGATGCTCTGGCTCAAGAAAAACGCGAGACTTGGCGAAATCCGCTGGTTTCCGAAAAAGAAAGTGCTTGAACTGCGCCTTTCATCCGAGGCTGCCCCGCTCTTTGGCGAAGTGGCACAGGCACGGTTTGACTCGCTGGCGGCATCCTTATCGGCAACCGCCGTTGTCAAGAACCCGCGTTAAAGCTCGATCTCGCCCTCGGGCAGCGGCTCGATCTCTTGCGGGGTCTTGCGGCGGATGATGATATCGCCATTGGGCAGGACCTCAGGCGCGTGATAGGCGCTAAGATCGCCGACCTTGCCCATCAATTCGCTAAGCGCCGGGCCCATTTCCTCGACGAACTGGCGCAGGGCCGGTTCCATATCTTCGGTCATGCCGCGCAGGTCATCCAGCGCCGGGCCCATCTCGCGCTGAATGCCCTCAAGGAACAGTCGCGCGCCCTCTTCCATAAGCGAGCGCCCGGCCTCTTCTTCCTCTGCGTCTTGCGCCGAAAGGGGGTGCACACTGAGGGCCGTCAGGAAAACGGCCGTAAGGATCGGGCGTATCTGTTTCATGATTGGCATATAAGCACATCCCGCCGGTTTTTTAAGAGATCACAGATCAATATCAAGCGTCACCGGAAAATGGTCCGATGCCGTCAGAAGCGCGGTGCACAAATCGGGCATATGCCAGCAATCCGGATCATCGAACGGATGCCAAATACGCCAGACCGGCGTGCGCTCCATAAGATCGGGCGAAATCAGGATATAATCCAGCAGCGCCTGCAAATAGCGTTTCTCATTGGTCAGATAGAACCGCGAGGTGCTATGCACCTCGCCGACCCGCAGGGTCAGGGCGCTGTGGGCGTGGGGGTCATACAGCAACAAACCGGTTTCGCTGCCCTCGCCCATGATGATCTCGACCGACGAGCGCCCGAACAGATGCTCATAGTCATCAAGCCCAGGACCATCGTTGAGATCGCCCAGCACGATAAGCGGCTCCGCGTCGCTTAGGTGGGTCTCGATCCGCTGGCGCAGCCAGACCGCCTGGGCCAATTGCTTGCGGCGATTGGCAATCGACATGCGCATCGCCTCGTCACGACTGCGCGCGCCATGCGGCGCCTTGGATTTCAGATGCGCGCCGATCATGCGCAATTTGCGCCCGCCCACCGTGGTGACCGCCACCTCAAGCGGCGGCTTGGAAAAGCGCACCTGATCGGCCGTATCGTCAATATCAAGGTCAATCCGGAGCACGCTGTCAAACCGCGGCGCCTCGTCACTGCCTTTCTGGGGGATAATCTCACCCTTCGGGTCGTGCTCGGCGGCCATGACATCCGGATCATACAAAAGCGCAATTTCCTGCTGGGTGTCATTGCCAAATCCGACCAAAGCCTTGCGCGCCCGAAGCTTCATGACGCTTGCAAAATTCTCAAGCGCGGTCACGGTGGTGCGCCGTCCGTTATGATCGGGGGCCTCGATCACCATCACCGCATCGGCATCCATCGCGGTAAAGACGATGCCGATCGCCGCCAGTTGATCCGAGCGCGTCACATCATAGCGCGCCGACCATTGATCGTCATCGAGCAGATTCCCCGCATCATCGAAAAGCGCGTTGAACCATTCCACATTATAGGTGGCGATCCGCATCCGCGCCCCCTTCGCTCATTTCGCCCTGAATTTCCTCCCAGGCATGATTGATATCGACAAGCCGCTTTTCCGCCAGCTTGATCGCCTCTTGCGGCAATCCGTGCGCCATCATCTTGTCGGGGTGGCTGTCGCGGACCTTCTGACGCCAGGCCTTGCGGATCTGATCAAGCGTCATACCCTCGCTGACCCCCAGAATCGAATAGGGATCGGGCCGCGCCTCGGGCACAAATCGCGCCCTGAGCGCGCGAAAGTCACTGTCTTTCACGCCGAAAATGCCCGCCACCCGCGCGAGGAACGCATCCTCCTTGGGGTGATAGACCCCATCGGCCATGGCGATATGAAACAGCCCCTCAAGCAAGACGCAAAGCGTGCCTGGCTCGCCTTGAAACATCCTCTGGATACGGGCGGCATAATCCTCGAACCCCGCCACATCCTGACGGGCCAGGTTGAACACACGCGCCGCGCCTGCCTCGTCCTCGGGGGCGATCTGAAAGACCTCACGAAACGCGGTCACCTCGTCGCGGGTGACCAGGCCATCGGCCTTGGCCATCTTCGCCGAGAGGGCAATCACCGCAATCGTAAAGCCGACGCTACGTTCCGGCGCGGTGCGCAGGCGGTCGAAAACCGCACCAAGACCCTCGCCGCCGGCAAGGGCCGCCAGGGCCTCGGTGATGCGGGTCCAGATCGACATGATACAAGACTATCGGCTTTCAGGGGGCTTGTCAGCGCCACACTCACAGAAGTTTCTGCAAAAGCACAAGGTCCATCCAGCGCCCGAATTTGCGGCCCACCTCGGGCATGCGCCCCACCTCGGAAAACCCGATTGAACGGTGAAAGGCAATCGCGCCAGTGTTTTCGCCGCTTACCCCCGCCACCAGTGCATGAACCCCCTGTCCCCGTGCCACCTCTTCCAGCCGCGTCATCAGCGCCCGGCCCGCGCCACGCCCGCGTGCGCGCGTGTCAAGGATGATGGTATGCTCGCCGGTATGCACATAACCCGGCCCCGAACGGAAGGCACCGAAACTCGCAAAACCCAGGATCGCGCCAGCCTGCTCAGCCACAAGAAACGCCTCGCCACGGGTCACGATGTCCCTGCCCACACCCGCTTGCGTCTTCTCCTCGGTGGTGAAGGTGACCGATGTCTCGCGAATAAGCGGGTTCCAGATCGCAAGGATCGCCTCGATGTCGCCCGATCGGGCCTGACGGGTAATCATCCCAAGACCCTGACCCCGGTCGGCGTCGCAATCTCTGCGCGCAAGCCCGCGACACCGGGCTCGAACACCACCCGCCTGTCGTCGAGCACATCGCGAAGCGCGCCCTCAAGCGCCGCTGCCTGCGGGTGGCTGACCACCAACCGTTCCAAGCGGGCCCCCGACGGGACAAGCCGCGCACTTGGATGCGCACTGCCCGCCCATTCTATCAGGGCCGGGAAAAGATTGTCATAGGGCAAGGCCCCATCCTCCGGCACCGCCATCTGCCAGCGCAAATCCCCCCGACTCAGTGTCACAGGCCGCCCCGCCTCGGGATACTGCGCCACCAGCCCCGCAAGATCATCCACCTGGCAAATCCAGTTGTTCAACCTCGGTGCGCCGCTGAAGCGATCAAGATCAAACCAACGCGGACAGGCAGGCGCCTCGGCCACCGGATCAATCGCGATCACCTCGAGGTAAAAACCATCCTCCAGCCCCATCAAAAGATTATGGGTGCCAAAATGCGCATGACTGCCACCGGTCTGAAGGCGCAATCCAAGCCTCTCCTCAACCCAGGCCCTGCCGATCTCAAGGCTTTCGGCGGCCACCGCCAGGTGAT
>NZ_CAJXIP010000094.1 GCF_913054395.1 uncultured Roseovarius sp. | reverse complement strand
CCGATAATCCGGATATTTTCACCGGTGAATTCTGGCTTGGCCAGCGCGCGATCGACCTTGGGCTGGCCGATGGCATCGGCCATGTGGTGCCGAAGCTGAAAGAACTTTACGGCGATAAGGTGCGCTTTGCGCGCTATGGCCGCAAACGCGGGCTGTTCCAGCGCTTTGGCATCGAGATCGCACAGGACGCCCTGACCGCAATCGAGGACCGGGCAAGCTATGCCCGGTTTGGTCTCTGATATGGTGATAAAGATTGTCATATTGTTTCTGGTCGGCATGGGGGTGATGGCAATGTTCGGCAAGCTGCGTTTTCCGGGCCAACAACGCCTTGCTCAGGCCAAGTGCAAAATCTGCGGACGCTACCGGATCGGCAAGGGTCCCTGCACCTGCCAGAAGGGTAAGCGCAAATGATGCCATGGATTTTGTCCGGGCTTGGCCTGGTCATCTTGCTGCTTGCCGGCGATGCCCTGGTGAAGGGCGCGGTCAACCTTAGTCTTCGGGTCGGCATTCCGGCCCTGATCGTCAGCCTGACGATTGTCGCCTTCGGCACTTCTGCCCCGGAGCTCTTGATTTCCGTCAACGCGGTTCTGGTCGACAAGCCCGGCCTTGCGCTTGGAAATGTTGTCGGCTCGAACACGGCGAATATTCTGTTGGTTATCGGCATCCCGGCCATGATATCGGTGCTGCATACAAGCGGCTGTCGCTGTTCCAAATCCTATATCCAGATGCTTCTGGCCACTGTCGTTTTCATCGCCCTGGCGTTTCGCGGCACCTTTGACATCCTCGCGGGTGCGGTGCTTTTGGGCGCGCTGGCCCTGATGCTGGCCGATGCTTTTCGCGATGCACGCAACCACCGGCGTGACGCGGCGATCAAGGCCCTCTCGGATGCGGACGGGCTTGAGGATGTCGAAGGCGCAGACCCCGACATGCCCTGGTGGCAGATCGTGACCTTTCTGGTGCTTGGCCTGGTCGGCCTGCCGCTTGGGGCGGATATTCTGGTCGATAACGCCTCGATCATCGCCGAACGCAATGGCATCAGCGAAGCCGTGATCGGCCTGACCCTGGTGGCGGTCGGCACATCGCTGCCGGAACTGGCGACGACCGTGATGGCCGCCCTTCGCAAACAGGCAGACGTTGCGCTTGGCAATGTCATCGGGTCGAACATGTTCAACCTTCTGGCCATCATCGGGATGACCACCCTTGTCGGCGACATTCCGGTCGATCAGGAATTCCTTGAATTCGATCTTTGGGTGATGCTTGCCGCCTCGCTTGCGCTTATCCCGTTTGTGTTTTTCCGCCTCGATATCGGGCGACTGTGGGGCATAGCCTTGACCCTGGCCTATGGGGCCTATGTCACGATTGTGTTGATCTAACCGGAGACAGGGCATGAAACGGGCATTGGTAACGGGCGCAGGAAAACGATTGGGGCGAGCCATGGCGATCGAACTTGCCCGGCAAGGCCATGATGTCGCGGTGCATTACGCAAGCTCGGCGACAGACGCCGAAGAGGTGGCCGACGCAATCCGCACCATGGGCCGCAAGGCGATCACGCTTCAGGCCAACCTGCTCGACGAGACCCAGGTGACCCCGCTTGTGGGACGGGCCGCAGAGGCGCTTGGCGGGCCGATCACCACGCTGATCAACAACGCCTCGATCTTTGAACATGACACGCTTGACAGCGTCACCCGCGAAAGCTGGGACCGGCATATGGAAAGCAACCTGCGCGCACCGTTTGTTCTGACACAGGCCATGGCGCGCGAGGTTCCCGATCCGGTGGTCGATGAAACCGGCTAACCGCTGACAAAGGGTCTTGTGATCAACATGATCGACCAGCGTGTACGCAAGCTTACGCCAGCCTTCATGAGCTATACCATCGCCAAGATGGGACTATGGGCCTTCACCCAGACCGCCGCACAGGCACTTGCCCCGAGGGTTCGGGTCAATGCCATCGGTCCGGGGCCCACCCTTCAGGGGCATCGCCAAAGCGACGGCCATTTCGAGAACCAGAGACGGGCCACGATTATGGGGCGCGGTGCAAACGCCAGCGACATCACCAGCGCGCTTGTTTATTTCCTCTCGGCACCCGCCGTGACGGGGCAATTGCTCTGTGTGGATGGCGGGCAACACCTTGGCTGGCAGACCCCGGACGTGCTTGGGGTTGAGTAGTCGGCAGGACCAGTCCCACGAAAGTTTTGCACCGTTCACATACCCGTCATGTAAGCGTTACAAAAACTTCAACGTTTTCAATATTTTGCACCACGCCCAATATTTTATACAACGGATACAACAACTTATCAAAGCGCCTATTTTTTAGGCAAATCAGCGAAGGCTGCTGAATCCAACGGAAATTTCGCGTTCCCCGAAACTTATCTTCAGAGTTATCCACAAGAACGGTGGAAAGCTTCCCTCTTGCCCTTGGTGCCGTATCATTGCAGCACAGCCAAAGAATCATATCTAAGTGCCATGTCCGAACCCAATCAGGAAATACCGCCTAAAACCGGCCACGAGGTGATCCGCGATTACCTGCGCACGCTGGATTCCTCGCCGGGGGTATACCGTATGCTGGATGCGCAGGCGCGGGTGCTTTACGTCGGCAAGGCGCGCAATCTTCGGGCGCGGGTATCAAGCTATGCCCGCCCCACCGGACATACCGGGCGGATCGCGCGGATGATCTCTGAAACCGCAACAATGATGTTCCTGACAACCGTCACTGAGACCGAGGCGCTGTTGCTCGAACAGAACCTGATCAAGCAGCTCAAACCGCGTTACAACGTGCTTTTGCGCGACGACAAAAGCTTTCCAAATATCCTCGTCACCAGCCACGATTTTCCGATGATCAAGAAGCATCGTGGCGCCAAGCGCGAAAAGGGGTCCTATTACGGCCCTTTCGCAAGTGCCGGTGCAGTCAATCGCTCGCTGGCGCAGTTGCAGAGGGTGTTCCAGCTTCGCAATTGCACGGATGCAGTGTTTGAAAGCCGCACGCGCCCCTGTCTGCAATATCAGATCAAGCGCTGCACCGCGCCTTGTGTCGGCTATATCAGCAAGGAAGAGTATCGCGCGCAGGTCAGCGATGCCGAGCGCTATCTGTCGGGCAAATCCACCGAGATCCAGGAAAAGCTTGCCGCCCAGATGGCCGAAGCCTCTGAGGCGATGGAGTTCGAGCGCGCCGCCGCCCTGCGCGACCGGATCAAGGCGATGACCCAGGTCCAGACCGCCCAGGGCATCAACCCGCGCACCGTGGACGAGGCCGACGTTGTTGCGCTGCATCTGGAAAAGGGACAGGCCTGCGTGCAGGTGTTTTTCATCCGGGGCGGACAGAACTGGGGCAACCGCGATTTCTATCCCCGCGTCGGTTCCGACGTCGAAGAACCCGAGGTGCTCGAGGCCTTCCTCGGTCAGTTCTACGACAGCAAGGACCCGCCCCGGCAGTTGATCCTGTCACACGAGATCGAGAACCCCGATCTGATGCAACAGGCGCTCTCGGACAAGCTTGGCCGCAAGGTGACGCTGGTGGTTCCGCTGCGCGGTGAAAAGGCAGAGCTGATCGACGGCGCCCTGCGCAATGCCCGCGAAAGCCTGGCGCGCAAGATGGCCGAGACGGCAACGCAGGGCAAATTGCTCAAAGGGTTGGCCGAGGCGTTCGATCTGCCCGGTCCGCCCGGCCGGATCGAGGTCTATGACAATAGCCACATTCAGGGCACCAATGCAGTCGGGGCAATGATCGTGGCAGGCGCCGAAGGGTTTATGAAGAACCACTATCGCAAGTTCAACATCCAGGGCGATGGCCTGACCCCCGGCGACGATTTCGGCATGATGAAAGAGGTGCTGATGCGCCGCTTCAAACGCCTACTGAAGGAAGACCCCGACCGCGCACAGGGGACCTGGCCCGACCTGCTGCTGATCGACGGCGGTGCCGGTCAGGTCAGCGCCGTGGCAAGCATCATGCGCGAAATGGGCGTTGACGACATCCCGATGGTCGGCGTCGCCAAAGGCGTCGACCGCGACCACGGCAAGGAAGAATTCCACCGCTCCGGCAAGCGCCCGATGGCGCTCCGGCACAATGACCCGGTGTTGTACTTCGTTCAACGCCTGCGCGACGAGGCGCACCGCTTTGCGATCGGCACCCACCGCGCCAAACGCGCCAAATCCATGGGCGTCACCCCGCTTGACGAGGTGCCGGGCGTCGGTGCGGCGCGCAAGCGCGCGCTCCTGGCCCATTTCGGAAGCGCCAAGGCCGTGAGCCGCGCCAACCTGGCCGATTTACGGGCGGTTGACGGGGTGTCGGACGCGCTTGCGCAAAAGCTTTATGATTTCTTCCACGACCGCGGCTGATCCTGCGCCGTCGAAAGGTGATTGACATGGATGTGATAATTTCTGAATATGACGTCAGTTTCATATTTAGGCCACCAAAATGCCCCCCACCGCCAAAGCCCGCACCGCCCCACCGGATGTTTACGACTATGCCAGCGTTCTCGCCTCGCGCAGCGCGACCGAAACCAAGGGCCAGCGAACCGCGCAACAGATCAGGATCGCCGCCTGCACCCTGCTTCGCACAGAAGCGCTTCAGGATCTGACCGTGGCTGCCATCTGCAAGGCGGCGGGCGTCGCAAATGGCACCTTCTACCTTTATTTCCCCGATCAGACCCAGCTTTTGAATGATCTTTTGCTGGGCTTTGCCCGGTTCCTTCAGGCCAGCATGATCCGCGCCAGCCATGCGACACCCGAGCAGAGTATTCACGCCGCGACCCGCGCCTATGGCCAAATGTTTGAACAAAACCCCGGCCTGATGAAATGCCTTGTCCATCACCTGGATCACTTCGCCCCCGCGCGCGAGGTGTTTCACACCCTGAACCGCGACTGGATCGAAACCATCGTCGCCTCGGCGCAGCGCCGCCTTGTCCGCGAAGGGCGTGGCGATGCGATCTCCGAGGCGGAACTGCGCCGCCGTGCCTATGCGCTTGGCGGCATGACAGATCAGTATTTCTCAAGCCTCTACCTCTCCCGCGAACCGGGGCTGATCGAGGTTTCGCACGACCATGAGGCCGTGATCGACACGCTGACCACCATCTGGGACCGAGGATTACAGCCATGAGCTTGCTGGACCGCGCCGAATTTACCGACACCGAAACCCTGCACGCGCATCAACAGAGCGCATGGGCCGCGCAGGCCGATTACGTCGCGGGACAGTCCGCGCTTTACCGCGATCTGTGGCACGGCAAGGCCCCGCCCAAGGACCTATACGATCTGGCGGAACTCCCGCTGTCGGACAAAGCACAATTGCGGCTGTCACAGGCGGCGCACCCGCCCTTTGGCGATTATCTTGCCGCACCACCGCGCGCCGCCGTCCGCCTGCACCGAACCTCGGGCACCACCGGTCAGGCAATGAACCTCGCGCTTTCGGCGCGCGACTGCGCGATCACCGAAACCGTCGGCGGGCGCTGTCAATCGTCGGCGGGCCTGACACCCGACCATACGGTGGTGCATTGCCTGAACTATCAGATGTGGATGGGCGGGCTGACAGATCACATGACCCTTCAGGCAACCGGCGCACTTGTCGTGCCCTTTGGCGTGGGATCGACCGAACTTTTGGTGCGCACCATTCAAGAGGTGGGGATCACCGCGATTTCCTGCACCCCGTCCTATCCTTCGGTTCTGGAGCGGGTGATTGCCGACAAGTTTCCGGGCCTCAAGCCGCGCGATCTCGGGCTGAAGCTGGGCCTGTTTGGCGGTGAGGCGGGGCTTGACGATCCGGCCTTTCGCGAGCGCCTGCGCCGGGTCTGGGGGATGGAGCCGCGCAACGCAAATTACGGCGTCTCGGATGTGTTATGTAACTTTGCTGCGCAATGCGAGCATGACAGCAGCCTGCATTTCATGGCCGCCGACGTGCTTTACCCCGAATTGATCGACCCCGACACGACCGACCCCGTCCCCCTTGCAGCCGGGCAAACCGGCGAGCTTGTCCTGACCCACCTTGCACGTGACTGTCAGCCGCTCGTGCGCTTTCGCAGCGGCGACATCATCACCGTGGTTGAAACCGATCCCTGCACCTGCGGGCGCACGGGTTTCCGGTTTCGCGTGGTGGGGCGTTCGGATGACATGGTGGTGGTGCGCGGGCTGAACCTGTTTCCGACCATGGTGGCGGCGGTGATCAACGGCTTTGCCGCGCTCTCGGGCGATTACCGCATCACGCTTGACACACCGCCGCCGCATGACTCCCTGCCGGTCACGGTCGAACTGGCACCGGGGCACGCGCCGTCAGAGGCGCTTGCGCAAGAGGTGGCGCAGGCGATGAAAGCGGCCCTTGGCGCCACCGCCCGCGTCACTCTCTTGCCGAACGGAAGCCTGCCCCTCACCGAGGGGAAAACGAAACGCGTCATACGGGATTACTAGATGACCTATTTTACCTATCAGACCGTGCTGAGCACGCTTGAAGACGGCGGCGTCAGAACCATCACCCTGAACCGCCCTCAAAGCCTTAACGCGATGAACCGCGCGCTGATCGACGATGTCGCGCGGGCCTTTGAGGATGCCAATGCCGATCCGGCCACCCGCGCGATCATCTTCACCGGTGCGGGCAAGGCATTTTGCGCGGGCGATGACCGGCGCGAGCATGTCCACCCCGAAACCGAGGAAGAGGCCCGCGATCTTGTGCAGGCAATTCAGCGCGCGACCCATGCGATCACCCTTGGCGTCAAACCTGTGGTCGGCGCGATCAACGGCTGGGCCGTGGGTGGCGGGTTCGAGTGGGCGATAAATTGCGACTTTCCAATCTGGGCAAAATCCGCCCGCGGGTTCTTTCCCGAGGTCTCGCTGAACCTGTTCGTGACCGGCGCAGTCACAAGCCTGTTGCCCGCCCTGGTGGGCCTTGGCAAGGCCCGCGAGATGCTGTTTTTCGGCGACCGCTATGGCGCGGACGAGTTACACGAAATCGGATTGGCGTGGAAAACCGTTGAGGACGGGGCACTTCTGGAATCAGCCCGCGAAACCGCCCAACGTCTGGCCGATCTGCCGACGCTTTCGGTGCGCGCCATGAAGCGGGTGCTGAACGCCGCCGCGATGCCCGACATGCACCGCGCTTTGCAACTTGAAACCGACGCCACCGTGGCCGGGTTTATGGACCCCGAAACCACCCGGCTGCTCAGCGATTTTTGAACGACCAAGACGATGCAAGGGCGCTTTCCCTCGGCGTTGTGACAGGGTAGAACCAAAGTTATGACGTGGACCTTGCCCAATATCCTGACCACTCTCCGCCTGCTGGCCGCCCCGGCAGTTGCGGTGATGTTCCTCTATTTTACAAGGCCCTATGCCGATTGGTTCGCCCTAATCCTGTTTGTCAGCGCCGCGATTACCGATTGGTTCGACGGCTATCTCGCCCGAAGCTGGAAGCAGGTCACCAAGGTCGGCACCATGCTTGACCCGATTGCGGACAAGGCGATGGTGGTGATCGCGTTGATGGTGATCGTGGGATATTCAAGCATGTCGCCCTGGCTGGTGCTGCCTGCGACGGTGATTCTGTTTCGCGAGGTTTTCGTTTCGGGCCTGAGAGAGTATCTTGGCGATACGGCGGGCACGCTCAAGGTGACGCAACTGGCGAAATGGAAGACCACGGCCCAGATGATCGCGATTGCCGTGCTTTTCGCCCAAGGCGTGTTCGAGCATTATTTCGGCATGTCGATCATCGGTATGGATGATGCCCTTGTGATCGACATTCTGGCCGGGCGTGAAGAGGATGTTCACGGGCTGCACTGGAAATACAACGGCATGATCTGGGCCGGGCATGCTGGGGTCTGGCTGTTGTGGCTGGCCGCGGCGCTGACTCTGATAACCGGGATGGATTACCTCAAGAAATCCATCCCACATCTGAAGGATACCCAATGATGGATGTGCTTTATTTCGCTTGGGTGCGCGAACGGGTCGGGCACCCCAAGGACCGGATAGAAACCAACCCTGCCACGGTCATGGAGCTGGTCGAGGATCTGCGCGCGCGCGAGCCGCGTTACGAGGCCGCGTTTTCCGATCTTGCCGCGCTGCGCGTGGCGATTGATCAGGAGCTGGCCGATTTTGACGCCCCCCTGAACGGCGCCCGCGAAGTGGCATTTTTCCCGCCGATGACCGGCGGTTGAGCGATGGATATCCGGGTACAGGACGCCGCCTTTGATCTGGGTCTAGAAACCAATGCTTTCGCGGCCCGGCAATCGGGCATGGGTGCGGTGGTTACCTTTACCGGCATCGTGCGCGATCTGGACAAGGGCGCGCTTAGCGCAATGGAAATCGAACATTACCCCGGCATGACCCAAAAGGCGCTTGAAGCCATAGCAACCGAGGCCCGTGAGCGCTGGAACCTGGGCGATGTCATGGTCATTCACCGTTATGGCCGGTTGCATCCCGACGAGATGATCATGATGGTGGCCACCTCTGCGCGCCACCGGGCCGATGCCTTTCAGGCGGCCGAGTTCCTGATGGACTTCCTGAAATCCCGCGCGCCCTTCTGGAAGAAGGAAGTGACGCAAGAGGGCGCCGAATGGGTCGCGGCCAAGGACGTGGACGAAGACGCCCTCAAGCGCTGGTAAGGGCCTGAAACTCTGACAGCTGCGGTTCAGGCGGGTTAAATCCGCAGGAACGGCTGGGCCAGTCGCGGAATCAATCCACGAAACCGCAGCGGCGCGTCGGTCGCGGCAAGACAGATGCAATCGGCGCCGATATCGGCCACCGGCGTGTGATTGAGGTCCTCATTGGCAATCTCGATATCGCCGGGCCCGAAATGATCGACCTCATCGACAAACGCCCCCTGCAACACCAGCGTCAACTCGGTGCCACGATGACCGTGATCCGGCACCGCCGCCCCGGCGGGGATGAAAAGCAACCGCGCCGTCGCCTCGCGTGACGTGGGCAGGATCGCCTGTTTTACCCCCATGCCGGCCGAGCGCCATTTCACCGCATCAAGATCGCCGCCGATGTAATCCTGCAAAGGCTGTGGCAGGTTGCATTTGCGCGCGGGTGCGGCGGTCTTCACGGGGCCGGTTGCGCGGATGCGCTGCATCGTCGCCTCAAGGCTACCGGCGTTCATCTCGGCGGTCCCGCAGCGCTCTATAATGGCGCCCCCCATGGCGTCAAATGCCCCGAGGCGGGCGCGACATTCGTCGCACATCGAAATATGCGCGGCCACCGTAAGGCTGAAGGCTTCCGGCAGGTTGCCTGCGGAATAGGCCATCAAAAGCGCGTCGCTCAGGTGATGCTTGATTTGAACATAGGTCATAACGGTCACTTCATTGCGTGGCGCAAACGGTCCAGCGCCAATCTGATACGGGATTTGATCGTGCCAAGCGGCAGCCCGGTCTGATCGGCAATCTCGGAATGGCTGAGATCGCTGAAATAGGCCTTTTCGATCAGAACCCTTTGTTTGTCGGGCAGGGCGGCAATCGCCTCGCCCAACTGGTTGCTTTCCTGTTGCAGCGCCAGCACATCGGCCTGGTCCGGCTCTGGCTCGTTGCCCCAGGGCAGATCCTCGGGCTCGGGGCGCTTTTGCTTGCGCAGGGCGTCGATCTTGCGGTTGCGCGCGATGGTAAAGATCCAGGTCGCCGCACTTGCACGGGAAGGATCAAACAGATGCGCCTTTTGCCAAAGCACCGCCATCACCTCCTGGGCGCATTCCTCGGCCAGGGTGGCATCCGCCCCCGAGCGCATGAGAAAAGCCTTCACCCGAGGCGCAAAGTGACCGAAAAGCCGCGCAAAGGCCGCCTCGTCCTGCGATTCGCGGATACGGGCGATGCAGGCCACCCAATCCTCGTTTTCCTTCTGTTTCCTGTCTTTTGTCGATGTCACGTGCGCCGGTCCTGACCGTTTGGCTGCTCTCTCGGGTGTTTTAGCACGCGCGGCAATCACCGGCGAGGGGGCAGGACGATCAACAAGGGCGCAATCCGTGAACATAAAACTGTTACGCGCCCCGACCGTGATCGGATCACCGTTTTGCGGAATAATTCTTTCTAATCCGTTCTCGCCGCCCCTGCGTATTCCATGAATAACATCAGGAACGGGTCGGACACCTCTTATGCCATTTGAAACAAGCGCCGTCGCGCGCAAGACGATTGCCGTGATCGGCTCAGGTATCTCCGGAATGGGGGCCGCGCATCGGCTGGCAGATACCCATAACGTAACCCTGTTCGAGGCGGAACCGCGCCTTGGCGGCCATGCCCGCACGATCATCGCGGGCAAGCGCGGCGATCAGCCGGTCGATACCGGGTTTATCGTCTTCAACTATGCCAATTACCCCAATCTCGCGGATCTTTTCGCACGGCTTGATGTGCCTGTCGTCAAAAGCAACATGAGCTTTGGCGCCTCGGTGCGCGGCGGCGCGCTTGAATACGGGCTGGCCAGTGCCGGGGCATTTTTCGCACAGCGGCGCAACGCGCTTAACCCGCGCTTTCTGCGGATGCTGCGCGACATCTTTCGCTTTAACGCCTGCGCACTCGATCACGCCGGCGACCGTGGCCTGACCATCGGACAGTTTCTCGACAAGATCGGAACCGGCGATTATTTTCGCGACTTTTACCTGTTGCCTTTATCCGGCGCGATCTGGTCAACGCCGACCGAACAAATCCTCGACTTTCCCGCCCATGCGATGATCCAGTTTTTTGAGAACCACGCCCTGCTCAACTATTCCGGCCAGCACCAGTGGTACACCGTCAAGGGCGGATCGGTGGCCTATGTCTCGCGCCTTGAGGCATGCCTGCGCACCCAGGGCGTGGCCCTGCGCCCCGCCACCCCGGTGGCCGCTGTGCGCCGCCTTGACGGTGGTGTCGAAATCCGTGCGCAGGGGGGCGACTGGGAACGCTTTGACGAGGTGATCCTTGCCACCCATTCCGACGACGCCCTGCGCCTTTTGAGCGATGCAAGCGAGACCGAGCGCGCCAACCTTGGCGCCATTGCCTATCAGCCCAACGATATCGTCCTGCATGCCGACACCAGCGTGATGCCAAGACGGCGCGCCGTCTGGTCGTCGTGGAATTATACCGAAACCGCCGCCAAACGGGACGGTCAGATTGACCTGACCTATTGGATGAACTGTCTGCAACCCATCCCCGAGGATGACCCGCATTTCGTCACCCTGAATTCCACCCGCCCGATCCGCGATGAGCTGATCTATGATCAGGTCACCCTGCGCCACCCGGTTTATGATCTGGCGGCGCTGAACGCCCAGGACCGCGTGCGGATGACCAATGGCACGCGAAACACCTGGTTCTGTGGTGCATGGATGCGGCACGGGTTTCACGAAGACGGCCTTGCAAGCGGGCTTGAGGCGGCAGAGGCGCTTCTCGACCGCTCTGCGCTGTCGGTGGCGGCACAGTGAAAACGATCGACCATATCGCCGGCAATACATGGCACGGGCGCAAGGGGGCGGTGGAAAACGCCTTTCGTTACGGCATCGACTATGTTCTGCTGGATGCCGAAGGCCCACTTGATGCCCCGCGCCTGTTCGGACGCAATCGCGGCGGGCTTGCCTCGGTCTGGGATAGCGATCATGGCGGGCCTCCCCGACATGGGCAGGGCGCGAAATGGGTGCGCGAGGTGCTGGCCTCGCATGATCTTCCTGCGCCCGACCGTATCGAGCTGCTGGCGCAGCCGCGCATTCTTGGCCATGTGTTCAACCCGGTGGCCTTCTGGATCTGCCGCGACGCGCAGGGCAATGTGCCGGTGATCATCGCCGAGGTCACCAATACCTATGGCGAGCGGCATTCATACATGTGCCATCGCGATGACCTTGCCCCGATCACCGCAACCGACCGTCTCAGGGCCAGCAAGATTTTCCATGTCTCGCCATTCCAGCAGATCGACGGCCGTTACGAGTTTCGCTTTGATCTGCGCGCGGATCGGATCGGGATATGGATTGATTTCACCGGCGGCAATGGCGGGGTGATCGCCACGCTGGTGGGGTCGCGCAAGCCGCTGAGCAACACAGGCCTGATCCGCGCGATCCTGCGTCGCCCCTTTGGGTCGCGCCGTGTGCTGACCCTTATCCACTGGCAGGCCCTCAAGCTGTGGTGGAAAGGCGCGCGCTTTCGCTCGCCGCCCAAGCCCCCGGCGGAAGAAATCAGCCGATGAGCCATACCGTCACAGCCCCGGCAACCACGCCGCGCCTACCCGGTTTCGCGCTCTTTGCCGCGCTTCTCGCCTCGGCCGGGCTGCCGCTCTACATCCACGCGCCCAAGTTTTACGTCGATGAATACGGCGTTTCACTGGCCGCACTTGGCTCGGTGCTGTTCGGCTTGCGCCTTTTGGATGTCGTGCAGGACCCGCTTTTGGGCCGCCTGTCGGAGCGCCTGCGCGCGCATCGCGCCGCATCGGTCACGGTCGCCGTTCTGGCCATGGCCGGGGCGATGCTTGGCCTGTTTGCCGTGACGCCGCCGATTGCGCCATTGTGGTGGTTTGCCGTCATGCTGACGGTGGTGTTTTCCGCCTTCAGCTATCTGACGATCTGTTTTTATGCCCAGGGCGTGGCAACAGCCGATGACCTGCCCGGTCAGAGCCACCTGCGGCTGGCCCGCTGGCGTGAGACCGGCGCACTCTTGGGTATCTGTGCGGCGGCGGCTGCGCCGCTGGCTCTTGGCGGCTACGCCGGTTTTTCTCTGGCCTTTCTCGGGCTGGCATTGGTCGCAATATGGGCCATGGCAGGTCAGTGGCGCGGCGCTCGCCTGCCCGAAAGCACGGGCTTTGGCCCGATCCTGCACGACCCGGTGGCGCGCCGCTTGCTGCTGGTCGCGCTGATCAATGCCGCGCCGGTCGCGGTAAGTTCGACGCTGTTCCTGTTTTTCGTCGAAAGCCGCCTTGAGGCGCCGGGATGGGAAGGGCCGTTCCTGTTGCTGTTCTTCCTGTCCGCCGCGGGTGCCGCACCCTTCTGGGGAGGGCTGGCCGAGGCATATGGCGCCAAACGCGTGCTGCTGTCGGGCATGGTGATGTCGATTGCGGCCTTTGGCGGGGCGATCCTGCTTGGGGCGGGCGATCTCTGGGCGTTTGCCCTGATCTGCCTTGTCTCGGGTGCGGCGCTTGGGGCGGACATGACCCTTTTGCCGGCCCTCTTCGCCGCAAGAATGGCCGCGATTTCACCCACTGCCGCAGAGGGGTTCGGCCTTTGGTCTTTCGTATCGAAATTCACCCTCGCGCTTGCCGCCGTCTCGCTTTTGCCGCTGCTACAGGCGGCCGGATTCGAGGCGGGCAGAACCAATGTCACGCAATCGCTCTGGCTTCTGAGCCTGCTTTACGGGGGCCTGCCCTGTGTCCTGAAACTTCTGGCCATCGCGCTATTGGCCCGCACACCATTAGACGAAAGGAACTGATCCAATGGAGGCCCTTGGCTATATCGTATTCGGCGCGCTCTTTATGCTGGCCCTGGCACTATTGCGCGAGCGCTTTGCCGGATTTGGCGCGCAACGCCCGCAGGATTACGCCGGCGGCACCGACCGGATCGACCTGCGCAAACACCTGAGCGGTGCGATAAAATGCGATGGCGTGATCTATGGCCCCACCGGGCGGGTCGTGTCGCGCTTTACCGGCGATTTCATGGCGAAATGGCAGGGCAATCGCGGCGTAATGCAAGAGCATTTCACCTATGA
>NZ_CAJXIP010000093.1 GCF_913054395.1 uncultured Roseovarius sp. | reverse complement strand
GACCGTTCATTACCGTTGCAAGCATACCCATGTGGTCGCCTACTACGCGGTTCATACCCGCTGTAGCTAGACCTTCGCCACGGAACAAGTTACCACCGCCAATGACAACACCCACTTGAATACCTAGCTCTACTAGCTCTTTGATCTCCTGTCCCATACGATCAAGCACTTTAGGATCGATGCCGAAGCCTTCTTCACCCATTAGGGCTTCACCACTTAGTTTTAAAAGAACACGACGAAAAGCAGGTTTAGGATTGGTACTCATATTTATTAGTCCTGATTATGGCGATAGGGGTTATACACTCAACTCATTTATTAGCGTTTTATCTAACTAATACAAAAAACCAGTTGATTATATACGATAAGACCGCAGCAATTGCTACGGTCTTAGTTTAACTAGCAAAAGGAATTAACCTTTAGTAGCAGCGATTTGTGCAGCAACTTCTGCAGCGAAATCTTCTTCTTTTTTCTCGATGCCTTCACCTACTTCAAGGCGAATGAAACCAGTGATCTGCGCACCGGCTTCCTTGGCAGCGGCCGCGACGGTAAGGTCGGGGTTCATCACGAAGGCCTGGCCCAGAAGGGTCACTTCAGACATGAACTTGGCCATGCGACCAACGATCATTTTTTCGATCACCGCGTCGGGCTTGCCGGATTCGCGGGCGATCTCGATCTGAACCTGCTTTTCCTTTTCGACAACGGCCGGGTCAAGCGAGGCCTCATCCAGAGAAGCGGGGTTGGTGGCGGCGATGTGCATCGCAACCTGACGGCCAAAGACCTCATCGCCCTTGAGCGCAACCAAAACACCAATCTTGCCCATGCCGTCGGTGGCGGCGTTGTGCACGTAGGACACAACGGTATCACCCTCGAGCGCGGCCATGCGGCGCACCGACATATTCTCGCCAATGGTGGCGATCTTGGCGTTTACGGTGTCGGCAACGTTTTTGCCGCCCATGTCGGCGGCCAGCAGCGCCTCAAGATCAGAGACACCAAGAGCGGTTTTGGCGATATCGCGAACCATGCCCTGAAACTCGGCGTTTTTCGCAACAAAGTCGGTTTCCGAGTTCACTTCGACAGCAACCCCGCGGCCACCTTCGACCTGAACGGCAACCAGACCTTCGGCCGCGGTACGGCCCGATTTCTTGGCCGCTTTCGCAAGGCCCTTTGTGCGCAGCCAGTCAACCGCGGCTTCCATGTCGCCGTCGGTTTCGGTCAGCGCTTTTTTCGCGTCCATCATGCCTGCGCCCGTCGAATCGCGCAGTTCTTTCACCATTGCAGCTGTGATCGCCATTTTGGCTCTCCTCAAATTCAGTCAGGGATCGGGGGCGGGATGATACCCCTGCCCCCATGTCAGTTTCTTGACGTCGCTCAGCCTTCGGCTGTGGCGGCCTCGGCGATCACCTCTTCGACCGGTGCCTCTTCCATGGCGCCAAGGTCGATACCGGCGGCGCCCATCTGAGCGGTCATGCCGTCAAGTGCGGCCCGGCTCACCAGGTCGCAATAAAGTGCGATGGCGCGGGCCGCGTCGTCGTTGCCGGGGATGATATAGTCGATGCCGTCGGGCGAGCAGTTGGTGTCAACCACGGCCACGACCGGAATCCCGAGCTTGTTGGCTTCGGCCACGGCCAGGGCTTCTTTTTTCACGTCGATGACGAACAGAAGGTCCGGCACGCCGCCCATCTCGCGAATCCCGCCAAGCGATGCCTGAAGCTTGCCCTGGTCACGTTCCATGCCAAGACGCTCTTTCTTGGTCAGACCTTCGGCACCGCCCTCAAGGGCTTCGTCGATCTGTTTCAGGCGCTGGATCGATTTCGACACGGTCTGCCAGTTGGTCAGCGTGCCACCAAGCCAGCGGTGGTTCATGTAATATTGTGCGCATTTGTCTGCGGCATCGGCGATCGGCGATGCGGCCTGACGCTTGGTGCCGACAAACAGGATGCGGCCGTTCTTGGCAACGGTTTCACGGATCACATTCAGCGCCGCGTCCAGCATCGGAACGGTTTGCGTGAGGTCCATGATGTGAATGCCGTTGCGCGCACCATAGATGAACTCGCCCATGCGGGGGTTCCAACGCTGCGTCTGGTGGCCAAAGTGAACGCCAGCTTCCAACAGCTGACGCATGGTGAACTCGGGAAGAGCCATGGTCGTTTCCTTTTCCGGTTTTCGCCTCGGTACGGGGTGAGAAGCGGGATGCTTCAACCGGTGGACAAACAGGGATGTCTCCCCCATCAGCCCGCCCATACCTGCGGATTACAGTGCCGCGCGTATAGCGCCCGATGCGCCCGCCCGCAACCCCCGTCCCGGTTTTTCATGCCACAAGCGCCTCAACAAGCATTGGCCCATTGTCGCAGGCCCCCTTTGCGCATAGATACCTCGCTGTATAAGTGTCTGGATACCCGATGACCACGCCATTTGACGATTTGCCCGCTCCGCCCAAGAAACCGCGCCGCTTTGCCGGGTTGCGCGCCAGCTTTCTGACCGGCCTCGTGGTGATTGCCCCGGTTGGCCTGACGCTCTGGCTGATGTGGACGATCGTGGGCTGGGTTGACGGTTTCGTGCTGCCGCTCATTCCGCATAATCTCCAACCCCAGGAATATTTCGGCATCAACCTCCGCGGCATCGGCGTGATCATATTCCTGATCTTCACCGTCGTTGTCGGCTGGATCGCCAAGGGGCTGATCGGGCGTTCGCTCATCATCTTCGCTGAATCGCTGGTCAACCGCATGCCGGTCGTGCGTTCGATCTATTCCGGCGTCAAACAGATCGCCGAAACGGTCTTCGCACAATCCGAAAGCAGCTTCGAAAAGGCCTGCCTGATCCAATACCCGCGCAAGGACATCTGGGCGATCGGCTTTATCTCGATCGAGGCAAAGGGCGAGATCAACGAAAAGGCCCAGAGCGGCAGCAAGTTGATCAGCGTCTTCGTCCCGACCACGCCCAACCCGACCTCGGGATTCCTGCTGTTCTTCCCGCGCGAGGATGTGATCGAACTCGACATGAGCATCGAGGACGCCGCCAAGCTGGTGATCTCGGCCGGCCTCGTCTATCCGGGACAGGCCAAACCGGGAAAAAAGGAAACTAAGGCCACGACGGCCTGAGCCTTTCATCTTTCCGAAAATACTCAAATTCCGGCGGGGGCAACCACCCCCGCCCTCTCGATTTCCGCTTAAAGGGCGGTCCAGCCGCCATCGACGCTGATCGTCGTGCCGGTAATCTGCGCGGCCGCATCCGAACACAGGAACAGCGCCGTGCCGCCCATCTGCTCGACGGTGGCGAATTCCTTGGACGGCTGCCGCTTGAGCATGACGTTCTTGATCACCTCTTCGCGCGACATCCCGTATTCCTTCATCGTGTCGGGAATCTGCGATTCCACCAGCGGCGTCAGAACATACCCTGGACAGATCGCATTGGCGGTGATCGGCTCTTCGGCGGTTTCAAGAGCGGTGGTCTTGGTCAGGCCGATAATGCCGTGCTTGGCGGCAATATAGGCCGATTTGAACGGGCTTGCTGTCAGCCCGTGCGCCGAGGAGATATTGACCACCCGGCCCCAGCCAGCGGCACGCATCATCGGCAGGGCGGCGGCGGTGGTGTGAAACGCCGAACTGAGGTTGATCGCAATGATCGCATCCCATTTCTCGGCGGGAAACTTGTCAATCGCGGCGACATGCTGAATGCCGGCGTTATTGATCAGGATATCACAGACCCCGGCCTGTTCGATCAGTGCGCGGCATTGCGCACCATCCGACATATCGGCCTTGATGTAGCGCGCGCTCACGCCATGCTCTTTGGCGATTCCGGCGGCAAGTTCGTGATCTTCTTTCGAATCGGTGAAAGAGTTGAGAATCACATTCACGCCCGCCCGTGCGAGTTCCTGGGCGATGCCCAGACCGATGCCGGAATTCGATCCGGTGATGATTGCTGTTTTACCTTTGGCGCTCATGCCCATTCTCCCAAAACGTGTTGCAGACGCAGCATACGTGCTGCAAATGCGAATTGCACGTGGCTTGGCGATCACGTCCCGGAGAGGTAAACCACCCGATCCGCCAGGCCAAAAAAAACGCCCGCGCGAAGCGGGCGTCAAGTTATTGAGGCAGGTTTCATACAGGCAAGAAACCTATCGAGCAGTGCCCCCTTTATAAGCAATCCGACGCCGCAGTCCAAGCTAAAAGTTTGATAATGCATGAATCCGCCACTAGGGTCCGGACCTGACAAACAAGGAAGATTGAGGATTGTCGCCGGAATGAGATCAGATATTTTCCGCTTTGCCCGCGCCGGATTGCTCCTCTGGGCCTTGGCCGTGATGACCGCGCCGGCCACCGCGGACCCCGCCCATGGCATAGCTATGTATGGCGATCCGGCCCTACCACCCGATTTTGTGTCTCTCCCTTATGCCAACCCGGACGCCCCCAAGGGCGGACAGGCCGTGACCGGCAATGTCGGCGGCTTTGATTCGCTCAATCCATTCATCCTGCGCGGAACCTCGCCATGGCAATTGGCAAGCCTCACCCACGAAAGCCTCATGGGGCGATCCTGGGATGAACCTTTCACGCTATACGGCCTTTTGGCCGAATCGGTCGAGACCGGGCCGAATCGCGAATGGGTCGAATTCACCCTGCGCAAGGGCGCGCGGTTCTCTGACGGGACCCCGGTCACGGTCGAGGATGTGATCTGGTCCTACCGCGAACTTGGCACCAACGGGCACCCGCGCTATCGCGGGTTCTGGCAAAAGGTCGGCGAGATCGCCCAGACCGGCCCGCGCAGCCTGCGCCTGACCTTCAACGAGGAGGACCGCGAACTTGCGCTTCTGGCCGGGTTGCGCCCGATTCTGCAAAAGGCGCAATGGCAGGATCGCGATATCGCCGAGGCGGGCATTGCGGATATTCCCATCGGCACCGGTCCCTATGTGGTCGACAGCTACGAGATCGACCGCACTGTCGTCTTGCGCCGCAATCCTGCCTATTGGGGCAAGGACCTCGGGTATCGGCGCGGCACCAATAACTTTGACGAAATCCGGATCGAATTCTACGGCGATGACACGGTCCTGAAAGAGGCCTTCAAGGCCGGGCTGATCAGCTATGTGCGCGAATTCAACGCCGAGGCCTGGGCCAACGAATACGATTTTCCCGCCGTTCAGCGTGGCGAGATCGTCAAATCGGAGGTGCCGCACCAGAAACCCTCGGGCATGACCGGTTTCGTGATGAACACCCGGCGCGCACCGCTGGATGACTGGCGCGGGCGCGAGGCGCTGATCACGGCGTTCAATTTCGAGTATATCAACGATACGCTGACCGGCGGGCGCCAGCCGCGCATCACCTCGTATTTCTCGAATTCCGAACTGGCGATGGATCACGGCCCCGCCACGGGGCGGGTACGTGACTTGCTGGCGCCGTTTGCCGATACGCTCCTGCCCGGTGCGCTTGAGGGCTATGAGCTGCCCATCAGCGACGGCACCGCGCGCAACCGCAAGAACATCCGCCGCGCCATGGCGCTTCTGAACGAGGCCGGCTGGCGGGTCGTGGACGGTCGTCTGGTCAATGCGCAGGGCCGACCACTTGAGCTCACGGTCCTGCTGCAACAGGACGGGCTTATCGGTCAGGCGACGGCGATGATGGATATCTATGCCCGCGCACTCGAGCGTCTGGGCATCGCCCTGACCACCCAGATGACCGACAAGGCACAATATGCAGAACGCGAGGCGCAGTATGACTTTGATCTCACGCTCATGCGTCGTTCTCTGTCGCTTAGCCCCGGCAACGAGCAGATGTTCTATTGGGGGGCGCAGGGGGTCAATCAACCCGGAAGCCGCAATTTGATGGGCATGATCTCACCCGCCGCCGAGGCGATGATTTCTCATATGCTCACGGCCAGGGACCGCGCCGAGTTCGTCGCCGCCACCCGCGCGCTCGACCGGGTGCTGACCACCGGGCGCTATGTGATCCCGATCCATCAGTACAGTATCGGGCGTATTGCCCATAAGACACAGTTGAAATACCCAAGTGACCGCCTGCCGATCTACGGGGATGGAATTGGATTTCTACCCGAGGTATGGTGGTACGAGGCAGACTGATAACAACAGGCAACAAACTAGAGGCAGGAGCATGCGGAAACTGATTGCGTTCGCCCTTATCACCCTGATGGCAGGCTGTGCCACGGTCGATGGTGTGGGTCGCGACTTGTCGGGTGCAGCGCGCGGCGTTCAGAGCTGGTTCTGACGCGGGCCCACCGTCACGGAATTCATCACATGGCTGACCCGTCAGCAGGGCGCGGGGCGGATTTTTGTTGCCGGGCCCGGTGTTACACAAAGGCCCCACATGCGCCGCCGCAGACTTGTCATGGCGTCGCGCCGCCACGCTTTCCCCTTGACCCCCACGCCCATCATGTCAAAACCCGGCCATGAGCACAGCAATCCTGACCATTGACCTTGACGCGATTGTCGCCAACTGGCGTGCGCTGAATGCCATGAGCGAGGGTGAAACCGCCGCCGTGGTCAAGGCCGACGCCTATGGGCTTGGCATGGCGCGCGTCGCACGCGCCCTTGCCCGCGCCGGGGCCCGAAGCTTTTTCGTCGCCGTCGCCGAAGAGGGGGCCGCGCTGCGCGAGGCACTTGGGCCGGGGCCGGTTATCTATGTGTTCTCGGGCCATATGCGCGGCGATGCCGACATGATCGGCGACATGAACCTTGTGCCGATGATCAATTCTCTGGATCAGCTTGTCCGCCATGTCGAGGCCCTGCCCGGCCATCCCTTTGGCGTTCAGCTTGACAGCGGCATGAACCGGCTTGGCATGGAACCTGCGGAATGGGGCGCCATTCGCCAGATCGCCCTGGCGCAAAAGCCGCGCCTGATCATGAGCCATCTGGCCTGCGCCGATGAACCCGATCATGCCATGAACCCCCAGCAACTTGCCGCCTTTCGCGAGATGACCGCGGATATCGACGTGCCGCGCAGCCTTGCCAATACCGGCGCGGTCCTGCTGGACGAGGCCTATCATTTCGATCTGACACGGCCAGGGATCGGTGTTTACGGTGGCCGCCCCTACGCCGATGCACGCCCGGTGGTCACGCTTGATATTCCGGTGATCCAGTGCCGCGACCTCGCTGCCGGAGAAACCGTGGGTTACGGCAACAGCTTTACCGCCAGCCGCGACACAAGGATCGCGACCATCTCAAGCGGCTATGCCGACGGGATCATCCGCGCGATGGGCCCCAAGACCATGCTTTGGGCCGAGGACACCCCCTGCCCTGTTGCCGGGCGTATTTCGATGGATTTGATCGGCGTCGACATCACCGATCTTGGCTATGATCCGAAGACGCTTGAACTTTTGGGCCGCCATCAGTGTATCGACACGCTGGCCGATAACGCTGGCACGATCGGCTATGAAATTCTCACATCTTTGGGGGCACGCTATATGCGGCGATATCTGGGCGGATGACCGGGGTCATGTCATTCCTGGCCGCAATCGGGCGGTATGTGCTGACCGCTCTTGCGATCGTCGGGCGGATCACGCTGTTTGCCACCCAAACCATCAGCCACCTGGCGCGTCCGCCGTTTTACTGGCGCGAATTTGGCCAGGCGCTGGTTCAGGTCGGCTGGCTGTCGCTTCCCGTGGTGGGCATGACCGCAATTTTCACCGGCGGCGCGCTTGCGCTTCAGATTTACGCCGGCGGTTCGCGGTTCAACGCCGAAACCGTGGTGCCCTCGATTGTCGCCATCGGCCTTACGCGCGAGCTTGGACCGGTTCTTGGCGGGCTTATGGTGGCGGCGCGCGTCGCTTCCTCTATCGCGGCCGAGATCGGCACCATGAAGGTGACTGAACAGATCGACGCGCTGACCACACTGTCGACCAACCCGATGAAATACCTCACCCTGCCCCGCGTTCTTGCGGCCACTCTGGCGGTGCCGCTTCTGGTGGGTGTGGGCGATGCTCTCGGGATCATGGGCGGCTTTCTCGTGGGCATCGGACGGCTTGATTTCGGGGCGGCGACCTATCTTCACAACACGATTGACTTCCTTGAAAGCTGGGACGTCATTTCGGGCATGATCAAGGGCGCCGCCTTTGGCTTTATCGTCGCGCTCATGGGGTGCTATTACGGGATGAACTCGGGCCGCGGCGCACAGGGCGTCGGCAGCGCCACCAAGGCCGCCGTAGTGGCCGCCAGCGTCCTTATCCTTGCGTCCAACTACCTTCTGACAGAGTTGTTTTTCTCGGCATGATAGAGCTCAAAGACGTCCGCAAAGCCTTTGGCGACAATCACGTTCTGCGCGGCGTGAACCTGACCATTGAATCGGGCACCTCGATGGTGATCATCGGCGGGTCGGGCACGGGCAAATCCGTGGCCCTGAAATGCATTCTCGGCCTGATCACCCCCGATAGCGGCATGATCACGCTGGATGGCAAGGACGTCACAGCCGGTGACCGCGACGCGTTTCTGGCGCGCTTTGGCATGCTGTTTCAGGGCGGCGCGCTGTTTGATTCCCTGCCCGTCTGGCAAAACGTCGCCTTCCGCCTGTTGCGCGGATCGTTGAAACGCCCGAGGGAAGAAGCCCGCGAGATCGCGATTGAAAAGCTGCGCCGTGTCGGCCTGAAACCCGATGTCGCCGACAAGTTCCCGGCCGAGCTTTCGGGCGGCATGCAAAAGCGCGTCGGCCTTGCCCGCGCCATCGCCGCCGAGCCCGAGATCATCTTTTTCGACGAACCGACCACCGGGCTTGATCCGATCATGTCGGGGGTGATCAACGACCTGATCCGCGAAATCGTCGTCGAGATGGGCGCCACCGCCATGACCATCACCCATGACATGACAAGCGTGCGCGCGATTGCCGACAATATCGCCATGCTGCATGACGGGGTGATCAAATGGACGGGTCCGGTGGGCGAGATGGACCATTCCGGCGATCCCTACCTTGATCAATTCATCCACGGCCGCGCCGAGGGGCCGATCGAGGCGGTGCGGTGACAGCTCGCAAAGTGGCTTTTGGGGTGCTTAAACTCGCCAATCTCGCCCTTCTGGTCCTGTTCCCAATCGCGTGGTTCGCGCCGCTTTTGCGCGCCGGAATATTGCCGTTCTTCGCGCTTGATGAAATCAGCGTCATAACCGGCCTGCAAAGCCTCTGGGAGGCGGATGTGTTCCTGGCGCTGCTGGTGACGTTTTTTGCCCTCTTCGCGCCTTACCTCAAGACTATCGGCCTTGCGCTTATCCACTTTCACCTGTTGGAACGACGGGTTCTGCCGGTGCTTCAGGTGCTGGGCAAACTGGCGATGGCGGATGTGTTCCTGATCGCGCTCTATATCATCCTGTCGCGCGGTGCCGGTCTTGGCCGGGTCGAGACCGCCTGGGGGCTCTACCTGTTCAGCCTGTGCATCATCGTCTCGCTGCTGATCGGATGGATCACGGACAAACCGGCCCAGAACAGCGATATTGTTGATCATACCGAAACAAATATCCCTCGGTAACTTCGCGATTTCCAAGACTTTACCCCAAGTGAACGAATAAGCCTTTGGCCTTGGGCACAACAGGCGTAAACTTGCCTATGTTAAGGAAATGATCTTTCAAGGGGGAAGTCATGGCCGAACAATTAAAATCTATAGCTCTTTTGACCCAATATCTATTGCATCGGTTTGCTGTTATCGCCTTTGTATTGTCCGCGCTCGGGCTAAGCGCATTGACAATCGCGGCCTTTCTCAACGTCGCACCCTGGCTGGAATTCAACGTGAGCTTTGGTGGGGTAGTATATGAAAACGCGGGAAAATTCACACAGATCGGCCTGACCGTTCTGGCGATCCTGCTGTGTTTCTACCTGCCTGCGAACGGGCGTATCATGGCGCTTGAAAACTCGCACCGACGGTTTTCGCTCGGCATGCAGGACGTGGCGCGCGCCTATGCTGCTGCTCATGCCGCCGACCGAACCGGCGTATTTCAGCTTTCGTCAGAGTTTGACGCGGTGCGCGAGCGTCTCGCGTATTTGCGCGATCATCCCGATCTTGGCGGGCTTGAACCGGACCTTCTGGAAGTGGCCGCGCAGATGTCGCATATCAGCCACGAGCTCTCAGAGGTCTATTCCGACGACAAGGTGGCGCGCGCTCGGGCCTTCCTGACCCAACGCCAGCAAGAGGTGGACGCGTTCAATGCCCGCCTGGATCAGGCCAAACAGATCAGCCACGAACTCAGGCATTGGGCGCATGAGGTCGACCTTGAGGAAAGCGTCGCCAGCAGTCAGCTCGCGCGCCTGCGCGACGAGCTGCGCGACGTTCTGCCAGAACTCGGGCTGGAGGAGGTGCGGCGCGCCGATGGTACGGTGATCGACCTTTCGAAGAAGGCGGCGGAATAGCACGGGAACGGCTTTCGGGTTTGACCGGGCGCGCCAGTTGGGGCATCACCCGGTCATGGCGAAATCCAATTCCTTTTCCTGCACCTCCTGTGGTGCGTCGCATTCGCGCTGGTCGGGGCGCTGTGATGGCTGCGGCGAATGGAACTCGATCGTTGAAGAGGCGCCGCTTTCGACCGGCCCTAAGGGCAAGTCGCTTGGCGTCAAGCGCGGCGCGTTCCTGACGCTGACCGATCTTTCGACCGAAGAAACCCCGCCGCCGCGCACCCTGTCGGGTATAGGCGAGCTTGATCGGGTTCTGGGCGGCGGGCTTGTCCCGTCAAGCGCAGTCCTGGTGGGTGGTGATCCGGGCATCGGCAAATCGACGCTTTTGCTTCAGGCCGCCGCGCGATTTGCTGCTGCGGGCCTCAAGACCTTTTACATCTCGGGCGAAGAGGCAAGCGCACAGGTCCGCATGCGCGCACAGCGCCTTGGCCTTGGCGAGGCCCCGGTCAAGCTTGCGACAGCAACATCGCTGCGCGACATCCTGACCACGCTTGAATCAGAGCGCCCGGATCTTGTGATCATCGATTCCATTCAGACTGTATGGTCCGACACCGTCGAGGCCGCCCCCGGCAGCGTCAGTCAGGTGCGCGCCTCTGCGCATGAGCTGACCAGCTTTGCCAAGCGCACCAATACAAGCGTCATCCTGGTCGGCCATGTCACGAAGGACGGCCAGATCGCCGGGCCGCGCGTGGTCGAGCATATGGTCGATTGCGTGCTTTATTTCGAGGGCGAACGCGGGCATCAGTTCCGCATCCTGCGCAGCGTCAAGAACCGCTTTGGCCCCGCCGACGAGATCGGCGTCTTCGAGATGACCGGCGCCGGGCTGGCCGAGGTTTCCAACCCATCCGCTCTTTTCCTGTCGGGTCGCGGCACGCCAAGCCCCGGATCCGTGGTGTTTTCCGGCATCGAGGGCACCCGCCCCGTGCTGGTGGAAATGCAGGCGCTGGTCGCCCCCACCCCGCATTCGCAACCGCGCCGCGCGGTCGTGGGATGGGATGGCGCGCGCCTTGCGATGATCCTCGCGGTGCTCGAGGCGCGCTGTGGCATCCCGTTTGCCGGGCTAGATGTCTATCTCAACGTGGCCGGCGGATTGAAGATCAGCGAACCCGCCGCCGATCTCGCCGTCGCCGCCGCCCTGCTCAGTGCCCGCGAGGACACCGCCTTGCCCGCCGATACGGTGGTTTTCGGTGAGATAAGCCTGTCTGGCGCCCTCAGACCGGTGGGACAGACCGAAAACAGGTTGAAAGAAGCGCAAAAACTTGGTTTCACAGCCGCAATTACCCCGTCAGGTGGCAAGGCGGGTGCTGACAGCGGGCTCAGACTGACGCATATGGGCGATCTGACTGCGTTTGTCGGGGACATTTTCGGCGCAGGCTAAGCGCGTAAAGGGACAGGAAGAGACGAATGGAAGGTTTTACCATCATTGATGGCGTCGTGGCGCTGTTTATCGTTTTATCGGCGCTCTTGGCCTATTCGCGCGGGCTTGTGCGCGAGGCTCTGGCGATTGCTGGCTGGGTGGTCGCAGGTATCCTTGCGTTTCTGTTCGCGCCACAGATCGAACCGCTGGTCAAGGAAGTGCCGGTCGTGGGCGAATTTATCGCCGACAGTTGCGAGCTAAGCATGATTGCAGCCTTTGCCGCGGTCTTTGCCCTTGGCCTTATCGTCGCCTCTTTGATCACACCGCTGTTTGCCTCGCTGGTTCAGCGGTCCGCGCTTGGCGGGATTGATCAGGGGCTTGGCTTTGTGTTCGGCGTGGCGCGCGGCGTTCTCCTGATCGCGATTGCCTATTTCGTCTACGAAACGGTGATCACCTCGCAATCCATCGAGATCATCGACGACAGCCGCTCGGCGCGGGTTTTCGCCACGCTGACCGGCAAGGTCGAGGATGGCAATCCCGAACAGGCGCTTGGCTGGATCACAGAGCAATATGAACAGCTTGTGGGTGCCTGCGACAAGCCGGAATAACCCCGGAAATGTTGCAAAGCCCGCTTCTTGCAGTGATGATCATGGCGGTGGCCGGTATGGCCATTGCTCTTCAGGCGCCGATCAACTCGGCACTTGGGCGCAGCATCGACAGCTCTTTGGCAGCGGCGGCAATTTCCTTTGGTGTCGGCTTTGCGACCCTCTTGGTATTGGTGGCACTTGGCGGCGAGACAGGCGCCTTCGCCCGCGCCGGCGCGGTGCCAAAATGGCTGTTTCTGGGCGGTGCCCTTGGGGCGTTTTATGTCTGGGCCGCCCTCTGGGGCGTGCCGATCCTCGGGGTGCTCACCACGATCACCGTCGTGATTCTGGGCCAGATGGCCGCCGCGCTGCTGCTGGATTACATCGGCGCCTTTGGTCTTGTGGCGCGCGATCTGTCGCCCGCCCGCATCCTGGCGGTGCTGCTTGTGGCGGGTGGCGTGATCCTGTCACGCTATTGAGATAACCGGGGCCCGACGTCGCAGTGGTCACATTTTGTGATAGTTTCGTGACATGGCCCGCCCAAGCGCGTAAGAGAGGCCCCAAGCGAAATGACCGGATTCGGAGTTGAACCGCTTTGCCCAAACATATGCCCCCCGCGCACCCCTTTGACGATGACAAACTGAAAGAGGAATGCGGTGTTTACGGCGTCATCGGCGTGACCGATGCCGCCAACTTCGTGGCCCTCGGCCTGCATGCCCTGCAACATCGCGGACAAGAGGCGGGCGGTATCGTTAGCCATGAGCCCGAACAAGGCTTTAACAGCGTGCGCCGTTTTGGCTATGTGCGAGACAATTTCACCCGTCACAGCCTTATGGAAACGCTGCCGGGGCCGCTGGCTATCGGGCATGTGCGCTATTCCACGGCCGGCAGCAAAGGCGCCGCGATCCGCGACGTGCAGCCGTTCTTTGGAGAGTTTTCGATGGGCGGCGCGGCGATTGCCCATAACGGCAATATCACCAATGCCGAGGCCCTGCGCAAAGAGCTGATCGAGCGCGGCTCGATTTTTCAGTCAAGCTCGGACAGTGAATGCATCATCCACCTGATGGCGCGCTCGCTTCAGCGCAATATCCCCGAACGGATGGAAGACGCTTTGCGCCGGGTCGAAGGCGCCTTCTCGATTGTCGCCATGACGCAGAGTGAACTTATCGGTGTGCGCGATCCGCTTGGGGTGCGCCCGCTGGTTCTGGGTCAGGTCGCCGATGGCTGGGTCCTGAGTTCGGAAACCTGCGGCCTTGATATCATCGGCGCCACCTATGTGCGCGAGATCGAGCCCGGCGAGATGGTGGTGATTTCCGAAAAGGACGGCGTTCAAAGCCATTATCCCTTCCGCCGCGTGCCGTCGCGGTTCTGCATCTTCGAGCATGTCTATTTCTCGCGCCCCGATTCGATCATCGGCGGGCGCTCTGTCTATGAAACCCGCCACCAGATCGGTGTCGAAATGG
>NZ_CAJXIP010000092.1 GCF_913054395.1 uncultured Roseovarius sp. | reverse complement strand
ACATCGGTCCACCCCATCTTGGCAAGATGGTAAGCGGTCGAGCATCCTACGATACCCCCACCTATGATAACCGCTTTGGCGCTTGTCGGAAATGTGCTCATTTTGATCCTCATATGGATTGGATATCGGAAAGGGCCGTTTGGAAACGCGACAGGTTCTTTTCCGTGTAGTCAGCGTATTCGAAGTCGATTTCCGAGTGGATTTCTGAAACCATGCTCCACATCGTCTCCCGCAGGAGCGATGCGCATTTCATGGCGCGATAGCGGTTTTCGAGCTCATCAGTGAGCTGCGTCTCGAAATAGCTCTCCAGAAGCCAGCGCTCCTGTTCCGGGCTCAGTTCATTGTTCGAGGCAAGGCCCGCCAGATCGAAAAGGGGCGAGTTGAAGCCGCCATATTCCCAGTCGAGCAGCCATAGCCGATAGCCGTCGTCGAGGAAATTTGCCGCCAGAAGGTCATTGTGGCCGAGAACAATATCTACCGGCCCGACGGCGCGTTCCAGCGTTTCGGCGGTTTTCAGGAGGTCATCAAGTCTTGGCACGTGGCGCGAGTTGTCCGCGCGCAGCGTTGCAGCGTAGTCGCGCAAGACATGAAAAACCCAGAATGTCAGAACCGGGCCGCGCAGGTGCAACGGCGCCTCGCGATGGCATTTTTTTAGTAGCGGCAGGATACGGGCCAGCATCGCATCGCTTCGCACGCCTGCCTCATCAAGCGTAGTACCCTCAACAAATTCCAGCACCAGAATACCGGGCTCGGTGTAGTGGATGGCCGGGGCAATGCCGATTGCCTGGGCGGCCCGATGCACCGCCTGTTCGTTGAAACGCATGACCTGGTGCAGCGGAATGTCTTGCCCGACCCGCACCACGAAGCGGCGACCCGCGTCGCTGAGCGCAACGTTGAAATTAGTGATCCCGCCCCCCAGAAGCTCAGCCTTTTCCGGCGCCGTCCAGATCGCAAGTGAAGTTGCCCGATCCAGCGCGGCCTGTTCTGCAGTTTTCATCTTTCCAACCCCAAGTTTCTACGCACTCGATTCGCGGCCGCCGACAGGATACGGTCGGCAATGATGGCGATGAAGGCGATGGCAAACCCCGCAACGATCCCCTGCCCGGAATTGGCCTTGGTAAGCGCGATATAGACTTCCTGGCCAAGGTCGCGTGTTCCGACAAGCGCGGTGATCACCAGCATCGACAAGGCAAGCATGATGGTCTGGTTCAGCCCCAGCAGCAGCTCCGGAATGGCCATTGGCAGCTTTATGCGCCACAAAACCTGCCGTGGTGTACAACCAGAGACGAGACCGGCCTCGATCAGTTGCTGGTCGATATTGCGGATGCCATGTGCGGCATAGCGCACCGCCGGGGCCAAAGCGTACAGCACCACGGCGATCATGGCAGAGAAATCCCCCACCCTGAACAGCATCACCACCGGGATCAGATAGACGAAGCTGGGAAGCGTTTGCAGCGTATCTATCAGCGAGCCGATAACCCGGTTGGCTTTGTCGTTCTGAGCGGCGAGGATGCCCATAGGAATACCGATAGCAGAGGCGATCAGAACCGAAACCCCGCAAAGGTAGACCGTAATCATAGCCTTGTCCCAAAGCCCGACCATGGCGATCAACGCGGTCAGTGTGCCAGTCAGCATCGCCAGCCCAATGCCGCCCATGCGCCAGCCGATCAGCACCATGACCACGATGCCCCAAACCCAGGGGATTCCGGTGAAGAAGTTCTTGATGGGCAGCAGCAGATAGGTCAGAAACACCGTCTTGACCGCTTCGAACGTATCGAAAAAATGCACGTTCATGTACCCCATCAAGCCCGACCAGAATGTCCCGGTTGAGACGGTCGCAGCCTCTGGATAAGTCTGAACAATTGCCGACTGGCCGCCCAGAAGGTAGGTACAGATCGCCACCAAGAGCACTGTCGCAAACCACGGATGCCGACCAATCAGGTTTCGATCCGGATTCACCGGGTGTGTGTCGACCGACCGGCTGGCGAAGGCCTGGCTCAGCCTGTCAAGCGCAATGGCCATGACGACGATGGCAAGGCCGGCCTCAATCCCTCCGCCGATGTCTAGTCGCCGAAGGGCCCCCAGCACGTCGAAGCCAAGCCCCCCTGCCCCGATCATCGACGCGATGATGACCATGTTAAGCGTCAGCATGATGACTTGGTTCACACCCACCATCAGCGTTGGCGCGGCCGCCGGCACGATCACCTTCCACATCATTTGCCACCGCGTGCAGCCAACCATGACCCCCACGTCTCTGATCTCCGACGGCACGCCCTTCAGGGCCACGATGGTAACCCGGACCATCGGCGGCATGGCATAGATGACGGTTGCCACCAGCGCGGCAACCGGCCCGAAACCGAACAGAAAAAGGATCGGCACAAGATAGGCAAAGACCGGTACGGTCTGCATCAAATCGAGTATCGGGCGCAGCAGGGTCTCGAAAAGCGGCACACGATAGGCAAGAATACCAAGCAGTAGCCCGCCCAGCGAGCCGATCGGTACGGCGATAAGTACCGACGCCAAGGTGACCATGGCGCTTTGCCACTGTCCGAAAACCGCAAGATACAGGAAACAGCCGCCAACAAGCGCCGCAAGTTTCCAGTCCCGGGCATAATGCGCTATTGCCGTCAGGGTAACGATGACCGCGATCCAGCTCAAGGACGGGGCAATTTCGACCGCCTGGTTGCCGAGCCCGACCGAAAAACCGTCGATCAGCAGGTCGCGCATGAAAACATAGGGAAACTCGATCAGCGCCGCGATGAAGCGTGTGAGCTCGCGAAAGGTAAAGATGCCAAAGGTCGCGTCCTCCACCAGCCATTGCATGAAATGGCTGATCAGGGACTCAGCCTTAAAAAGATATGCACTGGGATATTTTATGATCCAGCGCGCATCGAGCGCCTTGTAAAGGTCCCAGGAATAGTGGGAAAGCGCCCAGGTTATGAAGAAGAGCGTCAGCCAGAACCAGCCGCTTCGACCGGGAAGAAGATGTTGGAGCCGTTTCATGAAGCCAGCTTCCGGCCGATAAGGACGTCGATGACAGCCTGACGACCGATCGAACCGATCGCGGTGCCATCCTCATCCACCACGGCATGTGGCAGTGCACTGGCCTCGATCCGGTCCGCGACCGCCTCGACCCGTAGATGAGCCTGCAACTCCCCCGCCGTCTCGCCGACAGGCGCGCCGGGTGTCATCACGCTGCGCAGCGACAGAACCTTGGAGCGCGGAATATGGCGGGTGAATTCCTCGACATAGTCGGTCGCAGGGTTCAGAACCAATTCCTCCGGTGTGGCCACTTGTACCACCTCTCCGTCTTTCATGACGGCAATATGGTCGGCCAGCCGGATTGCCTCGTCGAAATCGTGCGTAATGAAGACGATCGTCTTGTGCAGCATGCCCTGGAGCCGCAGGAACTCATCCTGCATTTCACGGCGGATAAGCGGATCGAGCGCCGAGAAGGGCTCATCGAGGAACCAGAGATCGGGCTCGACAGCAAGCGAGCGGGCGATGCCCACGCGCTGTTGCTGCCCCCCCGAGAGTTGGCGTGGATAATAACCTTCACGCCCTTTGAGGCCCACGAGTTCTATCACCTCCCGCGCCCGCGCTTCGCGCTCCGCCCGCGGCATGCCCTGCACCTCGAGCGGGAAAGCCGCGTTCTGGAGAACGGTCAGATGTGGAAGCAGCGCGAAATGCTGGAACACCATGCCCATTTTCCGGCGACGGATCTCGATCATCTCCTTATCGGTCATCGACAGAAGGTTCCGTCCCTCAAAGAGGACCTCGCCCCCCGTGGGCTCGATCAGACGGGAAAGGCAACGCACGAGCGTGGACTTGCCCGAGCCCGAAAGCCCCATGATTACAAAGATCTCGCCCTGCCGGATTTGAACGCTGGCGTCGCGGACGGCACCGACCAGCCCGTGTGCCCGTATGTCCTCTGCGGTCAGCTTTCCGTTCTTGCGCGCAAAGGTATCCTTGGCATGCACGCCGTAGAGCTTCCAGACACCCCGGCAGTCAAGTAAGATCGGTTTTTCCATGTCATCCTCGGGAACTGCTGCGCCTTCCGGGCACGAAGCCCGCTCAAGCGGAAACAAATTGTCGGGGGTCAAGGGCGGCGACGCGTGCGCCGCCCCGGAATCGTCACGCAGTCAATCAGCGATCCAGGCGGACCAGGTGTCCTTGTTGGCTGCTAGCCACGCATCGCTGACCTCGTCAACGGATTTGCCGTTGAGATCGACTTCACCGACCATTGCGCCCATGTCTTCGTTGCTGATCGTAAAGGCCTCGACGGCCTTGGCAGCTCCGGGCCATGTCTCTTCCAGCCCGGCCCACGCGACTTTCCAGATCGGGCCTGTCGGCTTGCCACAGTCATAGGCCAAGCTCGGATTGCCGCCCCAGGATGGGTCTTCGTAGCATTCCGTCGTGTAGGCCGGGAACTTCACGAAGCTGCCCTCGTACTTGGTCGGCGCCCAGTGCGGTGAATAGATCCAGAGAACGATGGGCGCCTTGCGCTGATAGGCGCTCTCCAACTCGGCAAAGAGCGCAGCGTCGGTGCCGGCGTGCACAACTTCGAAATCCATCTCAAGCGCTTCGATACGCTCTTCGTCAAAGCCACCCCAAGTGACCGGGCCGCCCAGATATCGGCCCATCGAGCCGGTTTCGGGCGTCGAGAACTCTCGAGAGCAATCATTGAGCGCTTTCCAGTCAGGCAGCCCCGGACAGACCTCTTCCATATAGGAAGGGTACCACCATTCTTCGATCGCCTTCATGCCTGTCTCGCCCATGTTGACGACGTTCCCGGTCGCGGTAGCCTCGTCCATCGCCTCGCGCCCGGTGGTTTCCCAGATTTCCATGGCCACATGAAGGTCGCCGCTTTTGAGGCCCGCGAACTGCGCTATATAGTCAGCCTGAACGTATTCGACGTTATAGCCCGCTTCAGCGAGCACCTTGCCCATGATTGTCGTTGTCAGAAGTTGGCCACTCCAGTCATGCAAGGTCAACTTGATTGGCTCCTGCGATTCCGCATCAGCAAAAGCCGCACCGGTCACGCCCAATCCGACAAGTGTTGCGGCTACAAATTTCCTTATATGCATTTTCATTATCCCTGCTGTTTTTTTGTTCTGCGCCCGAATGCCGTAACCGGCCGTCGATTCGCCCTATTGCACCCCTGAAGTTCCAACGGATTCCAACATAAATCAACATTTTATTTCATTATTGTGGTTTTAATAGTGGCACTTTGTTCGTTTATGTGGTTATTTGCAGCAAAATGCTCAAAAGGCACTCCAGAAACCCACATGCCAAACGCCCCCACCTCATTCACGCCGGAAATCAAAACGCCGGCACTGTCATCACGCGGAGCTGAGATCATCGAGCTGGTCGCTCGGGCTGGCGGAAGTATGCGCATCCAGTCAATCGCCGAGGCGCTGGAAGTGTCCGAGGAGACCATACGGCGTAATGTGCGCCGCCTGTCCGACGAGGGGCTGGTCCAGAAGGTGCATGGCGGCGTCCTGCTGCAACACGGATCAACCGAACTGAGTTTTACTCAGCGGATGGCGGAAAACCCTGCCCCGAAACAACGCATCGCCGCGCATGTGGCCGCGCTCATCGGCAACGGCTCCTCACTATTTCTGGATATCGGCTCGACGACTGCCTTCATTGCGAAGGCGCTAATGGGACATCAAGAACTGCTGGTCGTGACGAACTCGGTAGCGGTCGCCCATAGCCTCGCCGCGCGCAACAACAACCGTGTTTTCATGCCCGGCGGCGAGCTGCGGAGCCACGACGGGGGCATCTTCGGTGCGCAGGTGCTGGAATTCGTAGGACAGTTCCGAACCGACTTCGCGGTGCTTTCTGCAGCGGCGATCAATGCACAAACCGGGTTCATGCTCTTTGACATGGATGAGGCCGTCTATTCCCGTGCCATCATGGAAAACTCAAAGACACGTATCCTGGCCGCCGACAGCTCCAAGTTCGGTCGCGCAGCGCCGATCGCCATCGGCGCGCCGTCAGCCGTGGACCTACTGATCACCAACGCCCCGCCTCCCGAAGATATCCAGAGTGCCGCCCGGATATGGGGCACGGAAATCGTCGTTGCGGGCTGATTTGAAAGACAGACCATGCCAACTCTGACCGACCTGCGTGCCCGTCTGGGCAGGGCCCTGGAGATCACCGAAACCGCAAGCCGGATCTCGCTTGCCCATTTCAATGGTGCGCTTGAGATTGCCACAAAGGACGATGCCAGCCCCGTCACTATTGCGGATCAGGAAACCGAACGGTCAATCCGCGACGCATTGCACAAAGCCTATCCCGACGATGGGATTTTCGGTGAGGAATACGGCACTGAGGGTCTTGAGAAAGAGGCCGTCTGGGTCGTTGATCCTATCGACGGCACCCGCTCATTCATCGCAGGTGTACCGCTGTTCGGCATGCTGCTCGCGATGACGCAGGGACAAAAGCCGCTTCTGGGCATTTGCCGCCTGCCGGCCCTCGGCCAAGTCTACGCCGCAGCAAAGGGCATGGGGACCACCCGGAATGGCACCAGCATCGACACGTCCGATTGCAGGACAATCGACGACGCGATGCTTTTCATCAACGAGGGCGAGAAGATCTATGCTGACGCACCGGCGGTGTTCGACCGGCTCATGCAGGCCGGGCGCCTCCGGCGTCTGTCATATGACTGCCAGCCTCACGCGCTGGTGGCTGCGGGTCAGATCGACGCGGTCGTCGACTATGATCTGAAACCTTATGACTTTCTTGCCATGGTCCCCATCGTCGAAGAGGCCAACGGCGTGATCACCGATTGGCAGGGAAAGCCACTCGACTTCCTGTCTGACGGTCGGGTCGTGAGTGCCGCCACGCCGGAACTCCACACCGAGTTGCTTGCTTTGCTGAAATAAAAAGACGGGCGTATGGGATCATCCACACGCCCGCAAGTCGGAGAGATACTCAGCCTCGGCGCACGGCCGCGACATGGTCGGCAAAGGCCGGGTCCGTCATCAGTGCTTTGCAACGCTCAAACCGGTTGATGGAATAGGCCCAGAAATCTTCCGCCGGATTGTCATCTGCGTGCTGGATCAGCCCCCAGAGTGTCCAAAGCAGGTCGCACATGGCCTTGTAGATAACCGTTCGCCCAACCTGTTCGTCGGTGGGTGCCTTGCCAAAATAAGCGGTCAGCATCTCAATATCCTGCGCGGCCGTAAGCCCTGCCTCGACCGAGAGGTCGCCAAGATCCCACAGCGGGTCGTTCATCCCGGAATATTCAAAATCGACGATCCACATACGGTCGCCATCGTCGAGGAAGTTTTCGCACAATGGATCGCAATGGCTTGGCACAAGCGCGCCGGGTTTGTCGGCAAGAAGAGTCTTGATCGGCTGCGCCTCGGCGACCACTCTGGCGTAACCCTCGGGCAGCTCCGTATCCTTGGTGGATAGCACCTTCAGGTAGTCGTCGATCATCGAAAACAGTTCAAATCGGAACTTGAAGGGCTCGTTTGCATCGTGCAGCCGACGCAGTGCGACACCCGCACGGGCGGGCGCGCCGGATCTTGACCGAAACTGGTCCGGCGTCATCGTGACGATATTCTCGACACAATCGCAAACAAGGTTCCCGGAGGCCGCATCGCCCCAAAGCACGCTGGGCGCAACCCCGGTCCTGGCCGCAACCTTTGTGTTATGGATTTCGACCGCCCGGTCGATATATTCCTCGGTGCCTTCGCCCGGAATACGCACGATCACGCTGCGCGCCGCTGTGTCGACGCGGTAAACGAGGTTCGTCAACCCGCCCAGTCTCTGAACGCTCACGGTCTCCGGCTTGACATCCGCAAAGCCCTCGACCCTTCGCAGAACGTTCAGCACCCTTTCGATGTTATCCTCTGTCAATCTTCACTACCCCTCTGTTTTTCCCTTTCAGGCCTTCAGCCGGTCATTGGCTGGATCATAGAGCGGCCCGTCTACCCGGCGGATTGGATGGCGTTCGCCGAACACCTCCAGTTCGAAATCGCTCTCCCCGCCCAGCGCCTTGGGCAGATATCCGAGGATGATCGTCTTGCCGACCGTATTACCGTAGCCCGCGCTGGAGGCCAGCGACACCACTTCATTCCCGCGCAGGATGGTCTCGCCGCCCGTGATGGGCAGCTTGTCATCGCAGGTGAAGGTGCAAAGCCGCCGCTCGGTTCCGTTCGTTTTCTGCTGTTCCAGCACGGCGCGGCCAATGTAGTCGCCCTTGCTTTTCAAGTGGACACGGAACCCCAGCCCGGCCTCGACCGGCGTGTAATCCGGCGTGATGTCGGCGCTCCAGTAAAGATAGCCCTTTTCCAGCCGCAGGGACTCGATCGCGCGATAGCCGACGTCATGGATGTCATGTGCCCGCCCGGCATCCCACAGGCAATCGTAGACATGCCGCGCGAATTCGGTCGCCACATGGAGTTCCCACCCCAGTTCACCGACATACCCGATACGCACCGCTTGCACATGGGCTGCGCCTACGATGATGTCTTTCGCGGTCCCAAAGGGAAAAGCTTCATTTGACAGATCTGCCTCACTAACCGCCTGAAGCACATCGCGCGCCTTCGGACCACAGATGTTGATCACGGCCTTGGCCGAGGTCATGTCGATCAGGTGCACCGTGTCATCCTTTGGCATGGCCCGGCGAATCCAGTCACTGTCATGCACACCAAACCCGGATCCGGTGACGATATAAAACCGATCCTTGCCCAAGCGCGTAATGGTCAGATCAGCCTCGATCCCGCCCGTCTCGTTGCAGAGCTGGGTATAGATGACACTCCCCACGGGCTTGTCCATGTTGGACACAGCCAAGCGCTGTAGCAGCTCCAGCGCCCCCGGCCCGATCAGTTCGAACTTGGCAAAGCTCGACTGGTCGATCAACGCAACGCCCTCGCGCACAGCCTTGTGTTCTTGCGCCGCGTATTGTTTCCAGCCGGGGTTGATGAAATCAAGCTGATCAACCGGCTCGACGCCTTCCGGCGCGAACCAGAGTGGGCGCTCCCACCCATTTTTCGAGCCGTAAACGGCGCCATGGTCCTTCAACCGATCATAAAGCGGGCTCAGGCGCAGATTGCGAGCAGTTTGCGCCTCCTGTCCAGGATAGCGCATCTTGTAGTGATGCGCATAATGCTCAACCGCACGCGGATACATGAAGGCGCGTGTGGAGTGGTGCGGGCTGAACCGGCGCACATCAAGCGGCCACAGATCGAGACTGGGGTGACCTTCGACAATCCATTCCGCGATCATCTCGCCGGCACCGCCCCCGGCCGCGATGCCATAAAGGAAGCCCGTCGACAGCATCAGGTTGTCCAGCTCCGGTGCCCAACCCATGACAAAATCGCCATCAGCTGAATAAGGAATCGGGCCGTTGATGACCTGACGGATACCCACTTCATTGACGACCGGAGTGACCTCGCCTGCCATTTCCGCCAACGGCGCGAAACGGTCAAGGTTATCCGGCAGCAATTGCCGTACGAACTCGCCGGGGATGCCCTTGTCGCCAAAGGGCATTGTCCCCTCTTCATAGCCGCCAATGACCAGCCGCCCGCCCGCATCAGGCTTGTAATAAACCAGCCGCTCAGGGTCGCGCAACGTGGGAAGACCTTTCACCAATTCCGGATTCGGCAGCGGTTCCGTTACAATATACTGGTGCTCGACAGCGCAAGCCGGCACAGTAACGCCCAGCTTCGCTGCAAGCTCGCGGCTCCACATGCCCGCGGCAAGGATGATGTTCTCAGCCTCATAGTCACCCTCGGTTGTCATGACCCTCGTGATACGCCGACCGGTGATCTCGAAATCCGTGACTTTCACGTGCTGCCGGATTTGCACACCACGCTTGCGCGCCCCGGCGGCGATCGCCTGACACAGGCTTGCAGGGTCAACATGGCCGTCAGACGGGATGAAAGCAGCGCCCTCGATGCCTTTTGCATCTATGTACGGGAAAAGTTCCTTCGCATCCGCCGGCGTGATAATTTCCATATCAAGCCCGAAACTGCGCGCCATCGTCGCCAGCCGCTTGGCTTCCAGCAGGCGTTCGCGCGTGGCGGCAAGCCGCAGACTTCCGACTTTCTTCCAGTCGAAGGCCATTCCGGTTTCCGCTTCAAGTGCATCGTACATCGCGACCGAGCGCTTTAGCATCCTTGTCGTATTACGCGACGAGCGCAATTGCCCTACCAACCCAGCCGCGTGCCAGGTTGCACCTTCAGTAAGGGACGCCTTCTCAAGAAGCACGATGTCCGTCTCGCCGGATTTGGCCAGATGATAGGCAACGGAGCAGCCGATGATTCCGCCCCCGATGATAAGGTGTTTCGCCGCGTGCGTCGTCATGCCATTCGACCCTTCTGTGACATTGCGTTTTTTGAAATACACATCTTATTTCAACATAACTCAACATATTTATCCATTAAATGTTGTTTTATGTTGTTTTAAAGGGTCAAATTTCGCTCAGAATTTCTCAAAAACCCGCATATACTAAGGGAATCATGTCAAAGCACGAGCACAACATTTTAAGTACAGTGAACCTGCGCGGTACGGTTTCGGTCGCGGAACTGGCACGTATCCTTGACGTCTCGGATCAGACGATTCGGCGCATCGTCAAGCCTCTGGTGGAGCGCGGCGAAGTGCGCAAGGTTCACGGCGCCCTAGTCAGTACGCAGAAAGTGACCGACCCACCTTTTCTTGCGCGCATGAATGAAAATCGCTCCGAAAAAGTCGCGATAGCGAACGCGGTGGCCGCGATGGTGGACGACGGCGGCTCGGTCATGATCGACACGGGCTCAACCTCCGCCTTCGTCGCACAGGCGCTTGAGGCAAAGCAGAACCTCACAGTGGTAACGAACTCGGCCTACATTGCGAGCCAGCTCGCGTTAATAGAGGGAAACCGTGTCTTTATGGCCGGCACTCAGCTACGTAACCATGACGGCGCCGCCTTCGATCGCGCGGCCTTTGAAGTCATTAGCAGCGTATCGGTGGAACTTGCCATTCTCTCCGCATCGTCAGTTCATCCTCTTCGCGGCTTCCTCGCGTATGACCAATGTGAAGTCGACATAGCGAAAGCTATGATGGAGGCCTCCGCCAGGACGGTGATGGCTGTGGACCACACGAAATTCAACAAAGAGGGCGGGAATGCCTCACTACGTCTGCCCGAGCTGGGATCTCAAGACGTCGTCGTTTGCGACAGACGTCCTGACCAAGCGTTCGATGATTTGTTGGCCGCACAAAATTTCATCGGGGCAAATGGGCTTAAAAAAAGTAACCCATAGACCTAACCTTGCCGCTGTCAGGCTAATTCAAACCAGCCTCCAAACACTCGGCGGAACTTTCCCTTATGCCGCAACACGTTGACGCCACTCTGCCAGGGTAGCGCGCAGGTGCCATGTCATTTGCCCGACACCGAAGAACGAGGTTTCCAGAAACGGCTCGTCAAAGATCAGCAAACTGAAAATAGTAACTTATGTCAGTGTCCGAATTTCGGGAGACGCTCAATGCCGGATCATGCCATAAAGCTGCTCACCACATGCTCTCGAAATGCTGCTACCAGCGATGTCATATGAGGATGCGGCGATCTGGCCAATGCAATGCGGTGGGGCACAAGCCGGTCAGCCAGTTCAAGCCGAATGACCGGTTGACCATCGCAGGCGGTGTCCTGCGCAATATCAGTAGCCAGCAGCCCCACCCCCATGTGATTGGCAACCATGGAGCGCAACATTTCGACTGAGCCTGTTTCGTGCGCGATACGCGGGCGGATGCCATTCACCTGTGCCAGCGTCAGAAAATAGTCGCGACTGTGCGGCAGGCTCATCAGGATCAATGGATCGGCAAGCAGTTCCGCAAGCCCCACCCTGCCGCGCCCGGCCAGAGGGTGGGCACGCGCCACCAGCCCATAGGGGCGCACATCGGCAAGTGGCACGATCTCAAGCGATGATGGCAGTCCGAACTCGTAAATCAACGCCAGGTCGATCCGGCCACTCTCCAGCCAGCGCGACAACTGATCAAGATCACCTTCGTGCAGCTTAATCTGTGCCTCAGGCGAAATTTCAAGAAACCCGTTGACCAAAGCGGGCGCATAACGCGGACCCAAGGTTGAAAAAACGCCAAGGTTAAGCGTCTCGGTTCCGTTGTCCTTGTGGTCAAGGGTCGATTGCGCCTGCGCGCGAAGGTTGCGCATGGCGCCCAACTTGCGCAGCCCGAAAGCTGTGGGCGAAATGCCCTGTCCAACACTGCGCACAAAAAGCGGGCGACCAAAGTGATCTTCCACTTTGGAAATCGCCAGGGACACCGAGGGTTGTGACACGTTCAACGCCCGCGCGGCGGCGGCGGTGCTGCCCGTGTCCGCAGCCGCGATCACATAATCAATCTGGCGCAGGCTGATTGGTATAGCTTTCATTAATTCATCTATCAGGATTCTATATTTTTATTAATATCACAGCTGTGGCTATGCTCAACCGGTCAATACCGGAGGATGGCATGTCGCCCCATCAACACCCCACCCAAGCATCTCGGCCTTTAAGTGGCGTGCGTATGCTTGATTTTACCCGCGTTCTTGCAGGCCCCTATTGCACGGCAATGATGGCTGATCTTGGCGCTGATGTGATCAAGGTCGAAGCCGCCCAAGGTGACGATTACCGCCATATAGGCCCATTCAAAGATGGCGAAAGCCTGCTGTTTCAGGCCATCAACCGTGGCAAGCGATCAATCACGCTGGACCTGAAGTCGCCGGATGCGATTGCCGTGGTGAAGGGCCTTCTGGCCGATTGCGACGTGTTGATCGAGAATTTCCGTCCGGGCGTGATGGATAAGCTTGGACTGGGCTATGATGCGTTGCAGCAAATGTTTCCGCGTCTCGTCTATGTTTCGGTCAGCGGTTTCGGACAAACCGGGCCAAACACTAAAAACCCCGCTTATGACATCATAATTCAAGCCATGAGCGGACTGATGGATGCGACCGGTGAACCCGAGGCCCCTCCCACAATGGTAGGGGAGGCGTTGGGTGACGTGGCGGGCGGTCTATTTGCCGCTTGGGGTACGATGGTTGCCCTGTTTGATCGCCACCGCACGGGGCAAGGCCGCCATGTAGATGTAGCATTGTTTGACGGGCTGGTCTCGATGATGCCAATCCTCGCCTGTCGTACCCTTATGGGCGGTGATGCCCCCATCCGCACCGGGAATCGCCATCCGTTGTCCGCTCCCTTTGGGACCTATCCGGCGGCGGACGGACATTTCGCGCTGGCGGTTCTGAATGACAGGTTGTTCACAAGGTTCTGCGAGGTGATCGGTCAGCCCGAACTGGTACAGGACGAGCGCTTTACCAGCGATCCGCTGCGACGCAAGAATGAACCGGCCCTGGCCGACTATATTGACCAATGGGCCGGTAAGCGGCCGGTGGATGACGTGGTAGAACGGCTTACCGCCGCTGGCATCCCCACATCAGGCATTCAATCCGTGACGCAGGCCTGGGCCTCGCCGCAAGCGACAGAGCGCGGGCTGGCATCCACGGTCACGCACCCTGATCTGGGAATTCTGAACGTGCCTGAACAACCGGTCCACTTCAGCGGTGTTGCGCGCGGCGGGCGCAAGGCGGCCCCGGCCCTGAATGCGGATGCCGAAGACATTTTGAACTCGCTGAACAAGGAGCAAGGGGCATGAATTATCCCATGAGCGACGATGAACGCGCACTGGTTGCACAAATCGAGCGGTTCTCACACGAAGTGCTGGCCCCGAAAGCGGCACAGATTGACGAAGAGGCGCTATTTGCCACCTGCCATCTGGATGCCATGGCCGAAATGGGCCTATTGGGCCTGAACTTGCCGGAAGAGCATGGCGGTATCGGTCTGTCCGGCCCCGCGCTTTACGCAGGAGTCGAAGCGATTG
>NZ_CAJXIP010000091.1 GCF_913054395.1 uncultured Roseovarius sp. | reverse complement strand
GCTGTGGCTTATTGTGCTTGTCGCGCGCCATCAGCCGCTGTTCGATCAGTTGCAGGCGCTGCATCGCATCTGTCGGAACCATGCGCCCGGTCACATCCCGCCCCACCTGCGGGGTCTCGATCTGAATAACGGCGGTCGCCTCGAACACGCGCGGCTTGTTGAGGGCGAAAATCACCGCTCCTACACAACCCACCACCGTGACAAGCACAATAAGCCACAGCCTGCGGCGCAGCATTCGCAATAAACCGGGCAAGGACTGGATCGAACCCATCATCCACCTTTCAGCGTCGTTTGAAACGAAAAGCCGCCCGAGGTGCGTAAACATCGGCCAAGTGCTGCGGGCAACACCCGCTTTGAACACCTTGCCGATCGAATGCCCCCAAACGACCCTGACAAATTTCCGCCTAATCTCCGCCTTAATTTAATAATTTCGCCGCATTGCCGCCACAGTTTATTTGCGTGCGATTGGAAACACTGTGTTTTTCGTATGTGTCACGCGGCCGACAGCACGACCACCGCGCAGATAAGCCCCTGTGCGATGACAATCCGGCCGGGCATCCGCGCACCCGCCTGATAGGGCGGGCAATCCCGTGTGAAACGCACCTCGCAACGGCCTTCGTCAAGATCAACCGTGGTGTCGAGATCGTGGAACCCGAGCATCTGGCGGCTAAGGCCGTATTGCGCTTTATAGGCGGCCTCCTTGGCGCAGAAAATTACCCGGCCAAGAAGCGTATGAGCCGCCAAGCTGTGACGCTCGCCTGCGGTGCAGACCGTTTCGATCATATCGCTCGGCAGGGCCTCGGCGGGTTCAATATCAATCCCAAGCCCGATGACCCTGCCCTGGCGCGCCACAAGCGCAAGACAGGCACCGCCGCCGTGGCTTATGCTTCCCACAACCCCATCGGGCCAGACGGGGGCGCGGTCCGGGCCGGGCAAAAGCGCAGCGACGGGAAGATCAAGCGCGGACATGGCATCGCGCGCGGCGCGTCGACCGGCGGCAAATTCACGGTACCGGGACGGGACCGCGCGCGCCATTGCGTCGCGTTCCTGCGGCCAGAGGCCGGTCTCGGCGGCCAAGGGGTCGGCCTCGGCAAGGGCAACCTCCGGCGGCAGCACGGCGCGCAACGCCGGGATCAACATGCCCCTAGCCCTGCCGCGCGGCACGCATCGCGCGCCGCTTGGCCATCGCATCGGCCCGCGAATTGGCGCGCTGGCCAAGCGCCCCTGGCGGTGCCGTTTCCGGGGCTATTGCGGCGGCGGCGGGGGCGTCGCCGCGGGCCTCGGCCACCCGCACGGCGAGGGCCGCAAGCCTGGGAAAGCGGAAAATGTCGGTGATGCTAAGCGTGCTCGCCGCCAGGTCCTGACGGATTTCGCGATGTGCCTGAACCGCCAAAAGAGAATGCCCGCCAAGATCAAAGAAACTGTCCTGTGGTCCGATCCGGGCAACGCCCAGTATCCGCGACCAGATCGCGGCGATGTCGCGCTCAAGAGTGCTGCCGACTGTGCCGGAGGCGGTCACGCTCTCCGGCGCGGGCCGTGCCTGTGTGGGGGGAGGAAGCGCCTTGCGGTCGACCTTGCGATTGGGCGTCAGCGGGAACACCTCGAGATGCACGAAATGCGCCGGAATCATATGTGCGGGCAGGGTGGCCGCCAGCTTTGTCCTGAGTTCCTCGATCTTGGCAGGCCCACGCAGATAGGCCACAAGGCGGGTGTCACCGGGGCTGTCTTCGCGCGCCAGGACGACCGCCTGATCGACGGCGGCACAGGCCTCGAGTGCGCTTTCGATCTCGCCAAGCTCGATCCGATAGCCGCGCAGCTTGGCCTGGCCATCGGCCCGCCCGATGAATTCGAGCTGACCATCGGCGCGCCATCGCACAAGGTCACCCGTGCCATAAATCCGCCCGCCGGGGCGGAACGGATCGGGGCGGAACCGGTCTGCGGTGAGGTCATCGCGACAGTGATAGCCGCGTGTCACCCCGTCACCGCCAATCCAAAGCTCGCCGGGTGCGCCGACCGGCACCGGCGCCATCGTCTCGTCAAGGACATAGGTCCGGGTATTGGCGATCGGGGTGCCGATCGGGGCCACGCCGGTGCCTGCGCGCGCGGGCGCTGTGGTGGACCAGATCGTGGTCTCGGTCGGGCCGTACATATTCTCGATGCTTGCGCCGCTCAGCTGAGCCAGTTCCGCCACAAGCGCACCGGGCAAAGGCTCGCCGCCCAGCATCAGGTGCTTGATCTTGCCAAGCGCCGCGCGCGCCTCGTCGTTCATCGCGATCATCCGCGCCATCGACGGCGTGCATTGCAGATGGGTGACCCCGTGGCGCAAGATCTGTGCCGCGATGGAAAAGTCATCCTCGGGGAGGCTGCCGACGCGATTGCACCGTTCCAGTACTTGCGCCAGCGGGCGCAACCCGTCCAGGACCTGCCGCACCGGAATGCCGTAATCAATCAGGCAGGCAACCTCGTCCACGCCGATCCGCTTGAGTTCTTCAACCCGCGCGACGCAATCCTCGACCGTGCCGAACAGGCCGGAATCCTCAAAATACCGCAGAAAGGCGAAATCAAGGATGCCTTCCAGCTCTTCCTCGGAGAGCGATCCAAGATCAAGCTCGAACGGATTACTCACGCCTTCAGGTTTCTTGAACGCCGGAAAGGCCCAGGCGTATTGCTTGATAAGCCCGGCGGCAGAGCGCAGGTAATCCTTCATCGGCTCGCGCGCCACGCGCTCGGCCTCGTCGCGGGTCTGTGCCACATAGGTGTGCAGCATCAGCGTCACGGTGAAATCGGCCGGATCATGCCCCGCCTCGCGCAGCGCCGCGTGGTAGAGGCCGATTTTTTCGCGGACTTCGCTCACCGACTGTCCAAGAAGGTGGGTCAGAACATTGGCGCCACATGCCCCGGCCTCTTTCCAGGTCGCCGGATTGCCCGCCGTTGTCACCCAGACCGGGAGGTCTTTCGACACCGGGCGCGGTTGGGTCACGACGCTATGCATGCTGCCGTCGGCGCGCGGATATTCGACCGCCTCGCCCTTCCACAATCGGCGCAGATCGCGGATCGCGTCGAACATGGCGGGCTTGTTGTTGGGGGGGGGATTTTCCGGGCGCAGCACAAAATCGTCCGGCTGCCAGCCGCTGGCAATTGCCATGCCTGCGCGCCCGTTGGTGAGGTTGTCGATTACCGCCCATTCCTCGGCGATGCGGGCAGGGTGGTGCAGGGGGGCAACACAGCTTCCGGCGCGCACGCCGATGTTTTGCGTCACCGCTGCAACCGCCGCCCCGGTCACCGAAGGGTTGGGGTATGGCCCGCCAAAGGCATGAAAATGCCGCTCGGGTGTCCAGATCGCGCAAAAGCCGTGGGTATCGGCGAACTGTGCGCCTTCCAGCAGGGATTTGTATTTGTCGCGCCCGATGCCGTCGTCATTGCCCCAGTAATAAAGGCTGAACTCCATGCCGCGCTCCGAGGTTGCAAGATGCCCCGACGAGACAAGGGCACGGCTCTCGTCTCCGCTCAGCACAAGTTTGAAACCGCGGGCGAGGGCATAAAACAGCTCAAGCACCGAAATGTCGAAATTCAGGCTTGTCACCGCAAGCCAGACCCCCGGAGGATCATGCGGGATGCGGTCATCCATCCCGGCAAAGAAATTCGCCACATTGCGATGCTCGACCATCACCCCCTTGGGCCGCCCGGTCGAGCCGGAGGTATAGATCACATAGGCCAGATCATCCGGTCCGGCGCCACCCTCGGGTGCGGTGGCGGGGGCGGCGTCGAGCCGGGGGTCGCTATCAAGACAGAGCACCTCTGCGCCGGTCTTGGGAAGGGTCGCGGCCAATGCGGCGTTGCTAACCACCACCGGCGCGCCGCTGTCTTCAAGGTAAAGCGCCAGCCGCTCGGCGGGATAGGCCGGATCCATCGGCACATAGGCGCCGCCTGCCTTCCAGATCGCAAGCGCCGCGACGATCATATCGGCCGACCGCGGCAGGCAAAGCCCAACCAGAACACCGGGACCGACCCCCATCTCGCGCAGCACATGCGCGGCGCGATTGGCGCGGGTCTCAAGGGCTGCGTGCGAAAGCGTCTGGTCCTCGAACACCAATGCGGTGGCGTCGGGCCGCCGCGCGGCCTCGGCCTCGATCATCTTGTGCAGGGGAAGCGGGTCATAGGCGCGCGCCGTGCGGTTCCAGCTTTCGGTAACCAGGATACGCTCGGCCTCGGGCAGGGCGGGCAGATCGCCCGTTGCCGTGTCTGGCGCGGCGCGGCCCAGATCCTCTAGCCGTTTGGCCAGAAGGTCGGCCATCGCGGGCGACAGGCGCGTGGGATCGTAAACAAGGCTTGGGGCCTGACCCAGTTCAAGCGTCAGGGCTGTGCCGGGGATAAGGCCGCTGCCCTTTACCCGCAGCCCGACATCGGGCCGGTGCGTCGCATCGAGTGCGGGGTCGCGGGCGAAGACATCAAGCGCAAAGGCGCCTTTGGCCTCGGCCTTGGCAAGGGCCGCCTGCATTGCTGCCTGCAAGGCCGTCATGCTGTCGGCCTCGGGCAGGGCGAGGGGCACCCAGGTACAGGTATGGCCGGGCTGATCCGCCGCCATGACCGCCGCGCCGCAATAGGCCAGCGTGCCGCCTCCCTCACCGGCAAGGCGTTTGGCCCAAAGCGCGGTCGCCGCAAGGGCAAGGTCACCGGACACTTCAAGCGCGCGGCGTTCTTCGCCCGCGCCTTCCCCCGCTGCAAGCGGAAGGGTGACGGGGCGCATGGCCCGCAGGGCAGAACGCCAATAGCCGTCATTCGGTGCGAGATCGGCCAAGATCCGGGTCAGCGCGCCTGTCGTGTCGGGCAGGGCCAGAACCGTTCCCACCCCGGTCAGCCTGCGCGGATCAACCGCTGTTGCGTCCGCAGCGCAAAGATCACCAAGGCGCAGCGCGCCATCGCCGGTTGCGACGCTCAGATGGCTGGTGTCAACGTCAAGCACCGTGCCGGGGGGGGCAGATGGGCCCGTCATGACCTCGGCGTGACCGACAAGGATCACCTGATCGCCAAGTGTGATGCGTGGCATACAAAGCGGGTTCAGATAGCCCCCATGATCAAGGGCCCGCACCAGCCGTGCAAGATCGCCTGCGGGTTTGGTGAAATCCAGCCATGCGCCGGCCTCCGGGCGGTCGGCGCGCGCGAAACAGGTGCGCGCGTCAAGATCCTGCGCTTTGGCGCCGGGCAGGCCCTGTTCAAGTTGATCCATCACGGCGGGAAAACTCTCGAGTGCCGCGCCATAGCATTTGGCATTGAGGGTAAAGGCGGTGTCATCGGCGGCGACATCAAACAGGCGCTGTTCAATAACGCGGCCCTCATCCACCCCGCCTTCAATCAGATGCCAGGTGATGCCATGCCGCGCCTCACCGTTTAGCAAGGCCCAGACCGGGGCGTTCAACCCGGCATAGCGCGGCAATGGCCCATCGTGGAAGTTCACGGCGCCCTTGGCCGCCTTGGCCAGCACCGGGTCGGGCAGGACCGACAGGTTGGCGATCGACAACAGCCAGTCGAACGAGAGGCCGTTCAGCGCCTCGGCAAGGCCCGCGCCGGGGGCGATCAGCGCAAGCCCCCTGGCCTTGGCCCATTCCGCGACATCGGCGTTTCGCGTGACCACTGCCGCGATCGCATGCCCCCGGCCAAGCCAGGCTTCGCCACATTGCAAGGCCAGCGATTCATTCCCGATCAGCAGGGCGCTTGACATCGTTTTATCCTTCTTCCTTGGCCAGCGGGCTTGTGCCCTTGGCGGGGCCCGGCCCCTTGCGCCCGAGTATCGCGCCAAGCGCGGCGCGGGTGTCGCTTTGCATCAAGCTGCGTAAAAAATGCTGCGGACCGGTGGTCGGCCTGCGCCGGATCGCCCGCCAGACCTGACCGAGCATGCCGCCGCCCAGATGCGCCAGCGTTGCGGCGACGGCATAGGCGCGCCCGTGATTTTTCACGAAATAATGGCGGCGTGAGGCGAACCAGTAATCGGGCACCCGTGCCCATGTTTTCATGCCTGTACTGACCGACCCGATATGCTTGACCTCGCTTTGGCGCACGAAATGGGTCTGCCATCCGGCCCGCGCGGCGCGCAGGCAGAGGTCAGTTTCCTCGAAATAAAGGAAAAACCGTTCGTCAAACCCGCCGATCTTGTCCAGTACGCTTTGCCGGATCATAAGACTTGCCCCGGCCAGCCAATCGACCCTGCAATTGCTTTGCTGCACCGCGAGAGGCACGACATGGCGTTTCAACAGCCGGCTGACCGGCCCCATGCGCGCCGCCCCTTCAAATTCACCAGCAATCGAGGGAAAGCGAAAACAGGCCACATGCGCGGCCCCGTCAGAGCCGTGAATATAGCTGCCGACAAGCCCGGCCTCGGGGGTGGTTTCAAGATGCGCCAGAAGATGGGCAATGGCGTCGGGCGCCGGGAAGGCGTCGGAATTCAGGATATAGACGTAATCGGGCGGCGCCCCGTCCGACAACCCGGCACGCATGCCCGCGTTATTGCCCGCGCCAAAGCCGCCATTGCGGCCCGATTGTACCACGCGCACCCGGTCAAGCCCCTTGGTGCCGTCTTGCAGTGCGTCAAACGACCCGTCGCCAGAGTCATTGTCGACGATGACGATCTCGCCTGCGATATCCTGCATCGCGATCCGCGCGGCCCCGCAGGATTGCAGGCTCATCTCAGGCGTGCGCCAATTCAGGATAATGCAGAGAACGCGCGGGCCATCGATCATTCCGCGGCCCTCCGGACAGCAGGCGGCGCGGGGATATCCGCCTCTGCGTTCTCGATCGCGCGGCGGATTCGCGCGGCCAGAACCCTGACATTGGGTTCAAGCACCATGGAATCGTGATCGCCCGGCACTTCGGCCACCTGCACCCGTGACGCATAGCGGGTCCAGTCGTTGTCGGGCAGGACATAGGCGCGTTCCGAATTCACCCAGAGCCCATTTGATACCGGCCATTTGCCGACAAGCGGCGGGCGGAACAGGTGTAGCGGCCCATCCCATGGGCGCAGGTCATAGCGTGCAATCGCGCGATAGAACGCGGCCTCGATCTCGCTGTCGTGAAACTGATGCGCGCTATTGGTGGCGGTCTCTTGCGGGCGGCGCTTGGCGATCTCCCATTTGATCCGGTTGCGCGCCCATTGCAGCGGATAAAGCGGGCCGCGCGCGCGAATCTCCTGCCACTGAATGAGCGCGCGATCCCTGCGTGACAGCGCCCGGCGTTGCGGCAGGGGGGTGTCGAGCATCACCACGATGGCGACCTCTTCGCCCGCTGCGCGCAATTGTTGCGCCATCTCATAGGCGGTGATGCCGCCGCCCGAAAATCCGCCCAAAAGATAGGGGCCGTGCGGCTGAATCTGGCGCATTTCCCTGATGTAGTCGCGGGCGGCCTCGACAAGGTCGTCATGCGGCGCTTCGCCACCATAAAGCCCGCGCGCCTGAAGCCCGTAGAATGGGCGGTCGTCGCCCAGAAGATGCGCCAGATGGCGCAGGTTGAGGACATTTCCGAACATCCCCGCCACAAGGAAAAATGGCCGCTTTGGCCCGCCTTCGCCGCGGTGCATCGCCACCAGATGGGTGAACCGGCGCTCTGGCGTGATCGTGATCGGGCGGTTGTCCGTGGCCTTGCGTGTCTCCTGCGGTCCGATACGCGCCTCGATCAGGGCGGCACAGGCGCGGATCGTCGGAGCCTCGAAAAGTACGGAGATCGGGAAATCGACCTGCCATGCCTTGCGGATCATGCCGAATAGCCGGACGGCAATCAGGGAATGCCCGCCAAGATCGAAGAAGCTATCCTCGACGCCCACGGTTTCAAGGCCAAGGAGGCTGCCCCAGAACTCTGCCAGTCGGGTTTCGATCTCGCCCTGGGGGGCGACAAAATCGCTGTCAAGGTCGGGGCGGTCAAACCTTTGCCCGCTCTCGTCGGGGCCATGCGCGGTGTGTTCGGCCTGCGCACAAAGCTCATCAAGGTCAAGTGACGAGACGACCACCTGCGACAGCCCGCTGGCAAGCGCCCGGCGAAACGCCTCTGGTCCCTCGGCGGGCAAAATGCCCTGTTCAAGGTTGTGCTGCAAACGCTCTTCGGCGGGTGAAAGGCTCTGGCTTTCGCCACTCTGTCCGGGGTCGAATTCAAGATCCTGCGCGGTGGGCGCGGCAAGGGTAAGCCCGCCCTCTTGCCGACGGATCGCAAAGTTGTGGATATCGACCAGAACCCTGCCATTGCGATCGCAAATCGTGATGTCGAAACTGGCAGTGGCGGTCCCGGCACGGTTTTCGCCCGCGTTACGCACCCAGCTAAAGACCTCGCCCGCCAGCGGCGCATGCACCCGCACCGAGCCATAGGACATTGGCACCCAGAGATGCGTTGGGGCATAGCCCTCGATCAGGCCCATCGCCCAGCCGGTGGCGATATCCATCAGCGCCGGATGCAGCAGATAACCCTGCGCAAGATCGCCCATTGCCGCCTTGGGCAGGTGCAGATGCGCAAGGCCCTCGGCATGGCCCAACCCCATGGCCCGCAACAGCCGCCAGCGCGGGCCGAAATCAAGATGCGCCTCTTGCGGCGCCGAAAGGGCGGTGTCGCCCGCCTCTTGCCAGCTTTCCATACGTTTCCGTATGGCCGTAAGATCAAGCGGTGCGACGGTGGCGAGCGGCAAAAGGGTCAGGCCGCATTGCGCATTGCTCTGCCAGCCCTGACGCCCGGCGAGGATCGACGCGCTCTGTACCTCTGCATCATAGCCCGCATCGCTTCGGTGCAACCGCAGCCGCATCTCGCGCATGCCCCGGTCCGGCATGTCAAAGGGGCGCAGAAACCAAAGGTCGCGGATTTCAAAGGCCCCCTCTTCGCCCTGTGCGCGCAAGGCCTCGGCGACAAGTTCAAGGTATCCGGTGCCGGGCATAAGCGCCTGTCCGGCCTTGGTGCGATGCTCATCAAACACCCAGGTTTCCGCCGCGCAATAGCTGGCATGAAACAGGCGGTTGCCGTCGGTGTCATGGCTTGTGGCATCAATCAGGGGGGCCTCAAGCGGTACACGTGGTGCGGGGATCATATCGCCCTGTCGGCGCGCAACGGCCTCGGCGGCCATGCCGACCTTGGCCCAGATGCCCCAGTTTAGCGAGAGCACCCGCGTCTTGCCGCCCTCGCGCGACTTGGCATAGGCATTGAGGTATTCATTTGCCGCCACATAATCGACCTGTCCCGCCGGGGCAGTCACCGTCGAGGTTGAGGAAAACAGCACAAGCCAGTCGAGCTGCCCATCGGGGAACACCTGTTCAAGGACCTGCGTGCCGTGGATTTTCGGGGTGAAGACATCCTCGATACTTTCCGACCCCTTGGTCAGAAGCGGCGCATCGGCAATCACACCGGCGGCGTGAATCACGCCATTGACCGGGCCAAACCCGGCCTCGATCCGCGCGCGCGCAGCGGTCATATCCTCTATGTTGCAGACGTCGGCGGTGACCACCATCACGCGCCCGCCAAGCCCTTCGAGCCGCTCGATGGCGGCGATCCGGCGGGCCATTGAGTCGCCCGCGCCATGGGTCGCGAGATAGCGCGGCCAGTCCTCGCGCGCAGGCAGCGCCTGGCGCGTCATCAGCACGATATTTGCGCCGTTCCTGCGGATCAGGTCTTCGGCCAGTGTCAGGCCGATGCCGCCAAATCCGCCGGTGATCAGAACGGTATCGCCATCCGAGATCGGCGTGTCGCCTTCGGGGATGGCATGGGCGCGATAGCCCTGTTCATAGCGCCGCGCACCGCGCAGCGCCGCCGCCCTGTTGCCGGGTTCTTGCAGCAGATCCTCAAGCACCTGCATGACAATCGCGTCGTTTGCTCCGCGCCGGGTGTCGGGCAGGATAATGTCAAGGCTTGCACAGGTGATGCCGGGCATCTCACGCGGGATGACCCGAAGCGGGCCCATCGCCGTGGCCTTGGCGGGGTGATCAAGCGCCTCGCCCTTGACCTGCGCCGCGCCCGAGGTGACGGCGGTCATATGGCAGGGCGTCGGAAGGCCCTCATCGGCCATGGCCTGTGCGAGGAACAGCAGGCTATAGAACCCCTGTTCCTGAAGCCGGTGGAAAAAGCTTGATCCGGGGCGGTGGCGTTCATCGGAGGTGACAAGCCAGAAATGTGCGATCCGGGTTGGCGCGCGTCCCTCGGAGATTAGCGCGCGGATCAGTTGGTCATACCCCTCGCGCCCGCGTTCCGGCGAGAGCGCAAAGCGCCCCGGCGCAAGCGCGGCAAAGGAATCGCCAAGAATAACATACGTTACCGTATGTTCCGCGCTTTCAAGACGCTCCCCGACGGCTCTGGCAAGCCCCGCGTCATCCTCGAAGATAAGCCATGATTGCCTCGGCAGGACGGCAAGATCGCCGTTGTCGCTCAGATCGACATCGGCCAACCGGGGCCGCCAATGCGGGCGGTGTCCCCAATCTGCAAGATCGTCACGCCGCATCGGCCAGTCGGTGGCCGCATCGCTGCGCGCCGCGCCGGGGGCGATGAAATAGGGTTTGTGTTGAAAGGCATAAGTCGGAAGCGACACGCGCAGGCGCGGTGCCTCGCCCCATATTTGATGCCAGTCAATGCTGACGCCCACGGCCCACATCCGGCCGAGCATTGCCATGAAGTATTCGTCATCGGGAACGTGGTCATCGGGATGGCGCAGGCTGCTGATCACCTGATTGGCGGCGATCGCATCATGGGCTTGCGCCAGCGATGACAATGCCTTGCCCGGACCCACCTCAAGAAACACCCGCGTGGCCCCATCCGCGAGGCGGCCAAGCCCATCAGCATACCGTACCGTATGGCGAAGGTGCCCGACCCAGTAATCCGGATCAATGGCCTGTTCCGGCGTCATGTAATCGCCAGTCCGGTTCGAGATCAGCGGGACGTGTGGCGCATGAAGCGGGATTGACGTCAGATAGGTGCGGAACCGGTCAAGGATCGGCTCCAGCATCCGGCTATGGGCCGCGATGTCGATCGGGATGCGCTGTGCCTCGATCCCCTCGGCGGCAAGGCGCGCGGCCAGATCGTCAAGTGCGGCCTGCGGGCCAGAGGCAACCGACAATTCGGGCGCATTCACCGCCGCGAGGTCAAGCGCATCGCCAAGCCAGGGGCGCAGCGCATCCGCAGCCAAAGGCACGCTAAGCATCCCGCCCGGCGCGACCTCGTCAAAGAGTTGCCCGCGCAGATGCACAAGACCGATGCAATCCTCGAAACTCATCACCCCGGCGAGACAGGCGGCGGTGTTTTCGCCCATCGAATGACCGATCAGCGCCGTCGGGATCACCCCCCAGCTTTGCCAGAGTTGGGCCAGCGCATATTCGGTGATCATGATCAGAGGCAATTGCACCGACGGCCGCTTGAGCCGGTCCTGCGCCTCCGTCAGCGCCGCCGGTTCAGGCAGCCAGATCGCGCGGATGTTGTAATCAAGCTTGGGTTGCAGCACCTCAAGCCCGCGATCCATCCATTCGGCAAAGACCGGCTCTGTCTCGTAAAGATCGCGCGCCATGCCGGCATATTGCGCGCCGCCGCCGGGGAACATGAAAACGACCTGCGGATCATCGCCCAACACCTCGTGCGTGAACACCCGGCGCGGATCGCCCTTTTCCAAGAGCGCGGCGGCGGCCTCGTGGCTGTCGGCGACCACGACGCGGCGGCGATCAAAGGCGCGGCGCCCCTCTTTTAGGGTCCAGGCCACATCGGCCAGCGGTTGCTCGGGATGGGCACGCAGATGTTGCGCGAGTCGTGCCGCACCCTCGTCAAGCGCGGATTTGCTGCGCGCCGAAAGGGTGAATAGCTGAAACGGCCAGTCGCCGGGCTCTGACTTCGCGCGCTCGGGCGGTTCTTGCAAAACCGCATGGGCATTGGTGCCCCCGACGCCAAGCGAATTGACCCCGGCGCGGCGCGGATGATCGCGGCGCGGCCAGGGCGTGAGGCGATCATTGACGCTAAAGGGGCTGCCGTCAAAGCCAATCGCGGGATTGGGCGCCTCATATCCCAGCGAGGGCGGCATTTCCTTGTGATAAAGCGCCAGCGTTGCCTTAATCAGGCTCGCCACCCCGGCGGAGGTATCAAGATGCCCGATATTGGTTTTCACACTGCCGATGCGGCAGAAATCCACCGCTTGGGTCGTCTCGCGGAACGCCTGCGTGAGGGCGGCAACCTCGATCGGGTCGCCAAGATAGGTGCCGGTGCCATGGCACTCGACGTAGTCCACGGTTTCAGCGCCGATACCGGCAATCGCCTGTGCCTCGGCCACGGCAACGGCTTGCCCATCCACCGAGGGGGCCAGGTAACCGGCCTTGGCAGCGCCGTCGTTGTTGACTGCCGTGCCCTTGATCACGCCCCAGATGTGATCGCCATCGGCGATGGCATCGGCCAGACGGCGCAGCACGACAACCCCGGCCCCCGATCCAAAGACCGTGCCCTGCGCACGGTGGTCAAAGGCATGGCATTGCCCGTCGGGCGACAATATCTCGCCCTCCTTGTAAAGATAGCCGCGCTTTTGCGGCAGTTCGATGGTGACACCGCCCGCAAGCGCCATGTCGCATTCGCCATTGAGTAGCGATTGCGCCGCGTAATGTACCGCGACCAGAGAGGTCGAACAGGCGGTCTGGATCGACAGGCTCGGCCCCTTGAGGTCAAGGATATGGCTAAGGCGGGTGGTCAGGAAATCCTTGTCATTACCGGTGTGGCGCAACAGGAACATGCCGACATCACTTACCAGATCGGGGTTCGAGCAGAGGTTGAAATAGAAATAGCTGCCCATGCCGCAGCCCGCAAAACCCCGATATTGCCGTCAAAATTTTCCGGCGGATGCCCGGCATCTTCAAACGCCTCCCAGGCGGTTTCAAGAAAATGGCGATGCTGGGGGTCGAGGATGGCGCTTTCCTTGGGGCCAAAGCCGAAAAACTCGCCATCGAACATTTCGAACCCGTCGAGCGGCGCGGCGAACGGAACATAGTTTTTCTGGCGGATCATGTGCTGGCTTTCGCCGCTCGCCAAAAGCTCTTCTTCCGACATTTGGCGGATCGAGCTTATTCCGTGGCGCAGGTTATCCCAGTACTGTGCCACCGTCTGCGCCCCCGGAAGATGCGCAGCCATGCCAACAATCGCAATGTCATTGTCGTCGGTCGACGGGGGGATTGGGCTATCTGTCATACGATCCACTAAGCGAAAACACAGGTGCTCTGATATCTCCAGACAATGCGAAGAATTTGGGGCAACTCCTTGACAATACCATAGTATTTTACTTCTACCATCCCGAGGCGCGGGCCAGACCGCTCACCGTGTCAAGGTTGACCCGGATCGCCAGCGCCCCGATCCCAAGACCGACCAGCGCCATCAACGCATCATGTAAAGGGTCCCACGCGCGCATGCGCCGCGCCAGCCAGACCACCACCGGATAGGCAAAAAGCATCGCCACGCCATAGCTTATCAGCGCGCCCAGAAGGCCGCCCCATTCAAGCCCAATAACAAGCGCGGCAATCATCAGGATTGCCTTGGCCAGCGTCAGGATGAAAAAGCGGCGCGAATCCCCGGCCGCAAGCGAGGCCTGATCATAGGTCATCACGATGATCTGGGGGATTTGCATCACCGCCATCATCACAACGACCGCACCGGCCATCGTATAACGATCATCATACATCACACTGACAAGCCAGCCGCCCAAAAACGCGAGTATCGCTGCCATCGCCAAAAGCGCGAGGGTAACGGTAAAGCGCATTCGTCTGAGCTTGGCAAAGTTCTCGGGGCTCTCGCCGGGGGGCAATTCCCGGTAAATCGGAATAAGCAGCCGCCAGGTCAGCATATTGCCAAGAAGCATCGGGAAAGAGGCCAGGAAAAATCCGATGTTATAGACCCCGAAAATCGCGAAGCTAAGGTATTTCCCAAGGATAAGCTTATCCGCCTGATTGAACAGAAAGCCACAGATCGTGCTCAGGAAAATCCATTTTCCGAATTTGAC